>JAOAPQ010000343.1 GCA_025462965.1 Bryobacterales bacterium | reverse complement strand
CCGATGCCCGGGCTCGAGATTCCGGGAGGCGCAGCTTCGTCTTAGCCGGTTAGCCTCTGGTGCTGGCCGCCGGGAACTTCCGGAGCAGATCTTCCATCTCGGCGCGGCTCTCGCTTCCAATCGTCATGCAATCCACGGAATCGAGCGAGAGCGCGAATTGCAGGCACTCGTCCGCCTTCTGGCGCAACGCGCCCTGACCGAGGATCTTCATCCCGATCACGCCCTTGCCGTTCTGCTTCATCTGTTTCAGGACGCCGCTCACTACATCGGGCGGGGCATCCATTGCAACCTGAGCCGGGTTAATGCGCGCTAGATCGATCTCAACCCACGGCTCCACTGCCGCCGTCTTAAGCGCCGCCAGGGTGTGGCACGACGTTCCGTGACTCCGGACGATGCCCTTCGCCTGAGCTTCGGAGATCACGTCCATCACGGGCCGCAGTTTCACGTTCCAATCGGCGTCCATCATTTTGTGCATGAGCAGGATGTCGATGTAATCAGTACCCATTTCGCTGCGGAACCGGTCGATATCGGCCTTCATGTCCGCAGCCGTTTCACTGTTCGACTTCGTCAGAATGGTGACCTTGTCACGCGGCACGGATTTCAGAGCGGCCTTTACATTCGGATGGCTGCCATATTGGTCCGCGGCATCCCATACGAACACTCCCTGGTCGTAAGCGGCACGGAAGAGATCGGCCAGGCCATCGAGACCGAGCTTGGTTTGGTTCGAATGCTTGTTGCCGCCGTGAGTGCCCGTGCCCATCATGAGCCGGCTTACCGGGATCTTGCGCGGCCCGAGTTGGATCTTGTCAGTCGCGTACTTCCTCGTCTGGGACGCAAACAGATGATAGGGAGCTGGAGAGAAATGGCTCCGAGGGCGCCGGTCCGAAGGAAAGAACGTCGATTCATAGAATTTCCTGCCTCATGTCGGACGATAACACGAACGCGCCGCACGGCGAACCATTACACAATCGGAATACTCGCCACGTGCCTGGAGAACGGCGCTTGCGCCCGGCCAATCTCCGTCGCATACCAGTCGTAGAACACCTGCACCGCCGCCTGCACGGTCGCCGCCACGGGCACCGCGAACACTAGACCGAAAAATCCGAACAACTGCCCGCCGGCCATGATCGCGAATAACAGAATCAGGGGGTGGAGATGCACGGCGCGCCGCATGATCGCGGGCTGGAAAACCCAGTCATCCAGAAACTTGATTGCGACCATCGCCGCCATCACCCGTAACACCGCGGGCACGTTGCGAAACTGCATGAATGCGAGCGCGGCGGCACCTAATCCGGCGCTGAACGGTCCCAGATACGGAACCACGTTGACCACGCCCGCGAACACGGCTATTTCCCATGCATAGTTCACGTGCAGCAGCGACAGAACGATCCACGTCACCAAGCCAAAGCACAGGCAATCCAACATCAGTCCGCGGACGTAGCTGCCCAGAACCTCATCCACCTGATAGACCAGGCTTACGACCTTTTCAACGTGGCGGCTCGGGCAGACGCGGATGAGAGCATGCACCCAGCCCGGACCCTCCACCAGTGCGAAGTACGTGATGACGGGCAGCAGCACCAGATCGAACAGCTTAGGTGAAAGCGCGAGCAGAGTGGAAGGCAGCGCCGCAACGGACCGTTCGATCCAGTTCTGGGCCGCGTCCATCGCGGCAATGGCCTGCACTGAACCTATCGGCAGCCGGGTCAGCCAATCCCGTTCGATGTCAGCCGGGATCTGCTGCAGTACATCGAAGAAATCGCCTACGCGAACCTTCTGCGTCAGCATTGCGCTCGCGGCGATGGGCACGAGTATCCGCGCCGCCAGAATCAGCATGATCGTAACGACCAGGTAAAACCCGAGCACCAGCCTGCTGCGCCGGTACCCGCGCGCCTCCCAACGAACGATAAATGGATTGACCAGGTACGCCAAAACGATCCCGAGAAAGAACACAAACGCGATCCCGCCCAGGTACGCCAGGAAGAAATACGAGGCCACCAGCAGGAACGATGCAAAAAGGAGCGCGAATAGACGATTTTCGACACTCGAGATCATTCGTTCGCACCCACGAGTTCCGGATCGTTGGATACGAGGCGTCGCGACGTAGCGCGGAGGCGGGCGGAAAGCAGTCGCGCAAGCTGATTGAGAATCATGACACCCACCCGCGGGCGTGACTGAATGAGCCCGAAGAGGCGCGTCCGATAAAGGAGATAAACCGTGGTTTCGGAGCGCGCTATCGCCGCTGCTGACCGGGGCAATTCTTCGAGCAAGGCCATTTCGCCGAAAAAGTCGCCGGGTCCCGCAGACGCAAGGATTTGCGGAGCGCCCTCTGTTCCGTGCTTGAAAATCTCGACAGAACCGCGCTCCACGATAAATAAGGCGCGTCCGATATCCCCTTCATCGAACAGCAATTCGCCATCTGCGTATGTCTTTTCGAGGAGGCTCTGGATCAAGTGTCCGGTGTCACGCGCGCCTAAATCCTGAAACAGCGCTACCCGGCGCAGAAATGCAGCGCGGGCCCGGAATTCCGGATCCTTGAAGACGCGCTGAAATAGCCCAGGCGCTGGAACAGGCCTCTCTTCCGCCATTCTTTTTCGGCTTCAGACTAGCAGGTTTAGGGCCGACCCTGGCGATTTTACCAAACCCGGCAGGCCTTCTGCCGCACCATCGGCTGCCCCTCCGTACAGGCGAAAGCCGATCGGAATTCGGGCATGTTCGAGACGGTGCCGTTCACCCGGTCTTTGTCCATGGAGTGCGGATCGGTCTGCGCTCGCAGCCGTTTCACCTCCTCGGTGGCGTTGTCGCACCAGATCTGTCCCCAGCCTAAAAAGAACCGCTGCTGCGCTGTGAAGCCATCGATCTTCGGGGCCATCTTGCCCGCCAGCGTCGACATCAGCGCCATGTTCGCGATGCGCAGCCCGCCATTGTCCGCCGTGTTCTCACCCAGCGTTAGTTTCCCGTTGAGTTTCAAATTGCCCGTCACTGGGAATGCGGAATACTCATCGATAAAACACTGCTCGCGCGTATCGAACGCGTCAGCGTCTTTTGGCGACCACCAGTCATGCAGATTTCCCTGCGCGTCGAACTGGCGCCCCTGATCATCGAAGCCATGCGTCAACTCGTGACCGATGACCGCCCCGATGGCGCCGAAGTTCACCGCATCGTCCAGGCTCTTGTCGAAGAAAGGAGGCTGCAGGATCCCAGCCGGAAAGTTGATGTTATTCATCTGTGGATCGTAATATGCGTTTACCGTGGGCGGCGTCATCTGCCACTCCAGCCGGTCAACAGGCTTGCCGATTTTATCGAGCTGCCGCTTAAACTCAAACTTAGTGGCACGCTCCGAATTGCCGATCGCATCCCCACGCACAATCGATACGCTCGAATAGTCGCGCCACTTCTCCGGGTAGCCGATCTTGTTTGTGATCGCGTGCAGTTTCTCGAGGGCCTTGACTTTGGTCTCCGGAGTCATCCAGTCCAGCTTTTCGATGTCCTGGCCGAGAGATTGTTCGAGCGCATGGACCATCTTCAGCGCCCGCTCCTTACCATCCGCCCCGAAGGTCTGGTCTACATACCGGCGGCCAAGCGCTTCGCCCAGCTCGCCATCCGTGTAAGAAACGCAACGCTTCCAGCGCGGCCGCTGTTCCTTTGCGCCAGTAAGTGTCTTGCTGTAAAAATTGAAATTTTCGTCCACGAAGGCCTTCGGCAGCAGCGCCGCTTCAGTGTGCACGTAATGCCAGTCCAGATACGTCTTGATGTCTGCCAGGTTCGTGGACTTCAGGATCCCCTCGAGCGACTGATAGAACTCCGGGGAGGCGACATTCAGCGACTTGATCGCAGGCGCCTGAACGCCCGAAAGATATGCGGCCCACGTGAAACTCGGGGTTAACTTCTGGAGCGCGTCCAGGCCCATCCGGTGATAGATCTTGGTAGGATCCCGGCGGGTTACCACGTCCTGGGAACCTTTTGCCAGCGCGGTCTCGATCGCCATGACAACCTTAGCCTTCGCCGCCGCGCGATCCGGCGGGTCGCCCATGAGTTCGAACATCTTCTGTACGTGCGCAACATACTTCTGCCGCGTGGCCACCGATTCGGGATCGGTCTTGAAATAATAATCGCGCTCGGGCAGACCGAGGCCGCCCTGATCGGCCTGCGCGATCACCTCGGTGGAATCCTTGAAATCCTGGCCGGAGCTGAAATTCAAAAACGCGTCCACCCCAAGAACGTGCAGCCGCGCCAATTCGGGCACAAGGTCCGGCAAGCCCTTCATCTCGGAGATGTGGTCCAACTCCGGCTTGAGCGGTGTGACACCCTTTTTCTCGATAGCGGCTTCGTCCATGCATGAGGCATAGTAATCGCCAATCTGTTTATCTATTGCGTCGCGTTGAGCATTATCCGCCGACGCCTTCTCTAAAATGTTGCGAAGGATAGTGCGGTTACGCTCCGCGAGCTCGCTGAAGCGCCCCCATGACGATTGGTCCGGCGGAATCGGGTTGTTCTTCAGCCAGGTGCCGCACGAATACTGGTAGAAATCTACGCATGGGCTAACCGATTTATCCAGCGCATTCAGGTCAAAGCCAGCCGTGCTCGAAGGCAGGTCCTGGGCATAAACATATCCCGCGCCCGCGAAGAGCACGCAAAAACCGGTAACCGCAATTTGATTCATCGGGTCTCGCTTACTTGGAGGCCAGTGTCTCCTCCAGCTTCTGAATACGATAGGCGAGGGGGGAAGGTTCCGGGTCCAAAGCCGCCGCCTGCTTCAGGTAGCGTAACATGTCGGCCCTATCGTCCTTCGGCAGCTCCAGACGGCTGCCCCGGTGCAGCGCGTACAGTTTGTGGTGATCCACGATCAGACACGCCTGCGTCCCGACATTGTCGCGGAGCCGTGACAACCCCACATCGATCATGATGACTTTCCCGCCATACACCGGCATCACCGCCGCGGCGCCGTCCACATGGGCCACCACCTCGTGCGCCACCTGAAATCTCTGGAGCACCTGGTCCACCGCGGGATTTACGTCCGCCCCGTGGGCCAGGCCGGTGTACCAAAGTGGGCCTTGCAGGTCGGTCACAATTCCGCCCTGAAGGCTCTGCTGGTTACTCAACTCATCACGGACCATCCGGTTTATCTGATCCAGTGAATACGACGAGTACTTCGGACTGATGCCCGCGTGCGAAAACAAAATGTCGTCGATCTGGACAACCGTGTTGTGGCTGCGTATCCATTTGCCGTAGACGCCGTCGGTGAACGCTTCGCGCTGCTCGAAAAATCCTGGGGGATGCTGCTTCATCCAGTCTTCTCGGGGCATCTCTTCCACGACCAGAGATCCTTTGCTTTTCGCATATGCCTCCCGGTCTTTGAGGTACTGCTGGTGATAACGTTCCCGCTTCTTCTCTGAATTGGCGTCCCGGTACTCTGCAAAGCCGGCGGGTGACACGAAGCGAAGATCGCCGTAGATATCCATCGCTTCATGATTCCCGATGAGGCAGTGCACGTGGCCGCCGGCCGCCGCTGCCTGGCTGTCCAACCTGATGAGCAGGTCCATGATCCTTCGCGAATCGGGGCCTTCGTCCACGACGTCCCCCGTTTGCACTAAGTGGGCCTTACCGCCTGTCCAGTTGTCTTGATCATCCAGAAGGTTCGCGGAACGGAGAACGGCAACGAACTGTTTGTAGTCGCCGTGCACATCGCCCACCGCGACTACGCGCTCCACTCCGGTCCAGACCGATTGGTTTTCCGGAGTTCCGCCGGCGACTTTATCGCTACTGGTCACGGCGGGCGCCGGCACGGGGGCTGGATTCACTTCTTCGGCCACCTTCACGCTACGCGTCGGGGGTGGAGCCGGATTCGCGCCCTCAGCCGTCTTTACAGTCGTCGGGGCGACGGGCTTGGCGGTCAGCCCTGCAAACTCCGAACCAGCATCGCTGACACTTGGCGGCTTCTGCACGCGGTTCTTCGCCGCCAGGATCTGCTGCTTGTGTGCCTCCTTGAATTGCGTCGCCATTTCCTGAGCTTTTTCGATCTGCTTCTTCGTCAACTTCTCGGTAGTGAGTTCCATCAGGTTGGTGGCTCGCGGATCGCCCGCTTCCTGGGCCAGCAGGTAGAACGCATGCGATTGAACCAGATCGCGCTTCACTCCGTCCCCGTTATAGTAGAGGATCGCCAAATTACAGAGCGCCCCCTCATTCCATTGATCGGCCGCTTTCCGGTACCACTTTTCCGCTTCAGCGTAGTCGGACTTGACGCCCTGACCGATGTCGTACATGACGCCCAGATTGAACTGCGCATTGGCGTTGCCGTTCTCTGCGGCCTTCCGGTACCATTTCTCGGCTTCGGCGAAGTTCTTGAAAGAGCCTTCCCCGGCGTCATAAAGGACGGCCAGGCTATTAGCCGCGTTCACATCACCCTTTTCAGCGGCTTTCTGGAACCATTTGGCGGCCTCGGAATAGTCCTTCGGGACGCCGCTCCCGGTGCTGTACAGAACGCCCAAGTTGTATTCCGCCTCCGGCACGCCCTTGGCAGCGGCCTTCAGATACCATTTCGCCGACTCGCCATAGTCCTGCTTTACGCCCTGCCCCTTGGCGTACATCAGGCCCAGATTATAGGAGGCAAGCGGTGCTCCCGCTTCGGCTAAGGGCTGCCATTCCTTCAGCGCCGTCGCATAGTCGCCCTTCGCATAAGCCAGACGGCCGACTTCAAAATCAGCCGCGGCCAGCACGCCGTGCAACGCGAGAATCATTGCGAGGTGGGGTAAGCGCATTGCCAAGCATGATGCAATCGAATGCCCAGATGTCATTCCTTTCATCTCTTCGCCTTCGCCGTCACACCGCTGGACGCAGCTATTTACCTTTTTATTACAACCATTTACAAATTTCTGACGTTCAGTCGGGTTTTCCATGCCCTAGGATCGGGGCAGATGACAATACACGGAGACCGCCAGTTTCATGCGCAGCGGCTGGAACTCATCGGAACGATGGCATGCGGCGTGGCACACGATCTCAACAATCAGCTCACCGTAATCCTGAACCACCTGGACTTCGCGCTCCGCGGCCTGGGCCCGCATGACCCGGTGCGCGCGAGTCTCACCGACGTTCAGCGCGCCGCTTACGGATGCGCAGAGATGCTCGGCTCCCTGGTCGGTTTTGGCGCGCGCACGCACTCCCGATTTCAGCGCTTGGAACTGGAACCAGTGCTGTCGGAAACCGCCCGCTTTCTACGCCGGATCGTACCCTCGAACATCCAGATCACTCTCGTGATCGATCCAACACTTCAACCTGTAGTGGCCGATGCCACGCAGATCCAGCAAGTCCTGATCAATTTATCGATCAACGCTCGCGATGCGATGCCGGACGGCGGGAGCATCGAGATCGTCGCGCGAAACGAACCCGATCGAGTCGCGCTGATCGTCCGCGACACGGGCTGTGGCATCCCGGCGGCAACGCGGGACTATATTTTCGAGCCGTTTTTCACGACCAAGAGCGAAATGGGCGGTTCCGGACTGGGACTCGCGATGGTCGCCGCAATCCTGGAAGACCATGGGGGCGCTATTACGGTCGATAGCCAACCGAACCGGGGCACCTGTTTCCACCTGTTTCTGCCCGTTGCGAGCGATGTCGAAAAGAAGATCAGACAGCAATGATGTGGTCGAGATGATGTTGCATGTGCGAAATGTAATCGTCGATCAGAAACTCTAGGGTTACCGCGTCCGCGTTCCCGATGCGGCACTCCGCCGTCATGCGGTCCGGCGGAATTCGATCCAGAACAATTGCGAGCGATCGATTCGACGTCGCCCATAGGTCGATTAAATCGGTCCAGACCATTTCGGCGTAGCCGCCCAAATCTACCCACCCGCGGCCGTCATACGAGGGTCCGCAGTATTGGCTTTCCAGGGCTGCCCTAATGAACCGAACACGGTTGTTTACCGCCGAATCGATGAGATGTCCGAGTTCCTGCTTCTTGGACCAGCGTTCGCCGTCTTCAGGTCGGTCGCCGGAGAATTGATCTGAAATCGAACGGAGCCGCGGCTCTTCCTCCGCGACGGCGGCCTGCAAACGGCGTGAGAACGAGCTCATCCCTCATTCTCGTACACGTTGCCGGGATGCACCTTTTTCAGCCCGCAATTCATCCCGTGGACAATAATGCCCAAAATGGTTCGCTTTTACCAGATTGGCGGTCCCGAAAACCTCCGACTGGAAGATGTGCCTTTGCCACCGCCCGCTGAAGGCGAAGCCAGACTGCGCGTGCAGGCCGTCGGTCTGAACCGTGCTGAAGCGCTGTACATGCGCGGTCTCTATTTCGAACAACCGAAACTGCCTTCCGGGATTGGCTACGAGGCGGCGGGCACCGTCCTCGCGGCCGGGCCGGGAGTCGACCCGAGCTGGATTGGCAAGCAGATCTCCACCATTCCAGGGTTCTCCATGGCGAAGTATGGTGTTCTTGGCGAGGAGGCGATTGTCCCGGCGAACTCTCTCGCGGAGTATCCGCCCCGGCTCTCGCCGGTTGAAGGCGCAGCTATTTGGATGCAATATCTCACAGCGTATGGGGCACTGGTAATGTATGGCGACATCCACGCCGGGGATTTCGTGATCATTCCGGCCGCGTCGAGCAGCGTAGGCCTTGCCGCTATCCAGATCACGAAAGCGCAAGGCGCCACCGCGATCGCCACGACACGCACTGCGAAGAAGCGTGACCAGTTGCTTTCCCTTGGAACCGACCACGTCATCGTCACCGACGACGAAGATCTGGTCGCGAGAGTAAACTCGATCACGGGCGGAAAAGGGTCGCGCATCATTTTCGATCCGGTCGCGGGACCACTTGTAGAGAAGCTGGCGGCGGCAGCTGCGCAAGGCGGCGTGATCTTCGAGTACGGTGGCCTCTCGATGCAGCCGACACCCTTCCCGATCAGGATCGCGCTTCCGAAGGCTCTCAGCATCCGCGGCTACACGCTACATGAAATCAGGCGTGACCCGCAGCGGCTCAAGACCGCTAAACAGTTTGTCTTCGATGGCTTGGAGAACGGTCGTTTGAAGCCCAAAATCGCCAGGACCTTCCCGCTTACGCAAGCCACGGAGGCCTACAAATATCTAGAGTCGAATGAACAGATTGGCAAGATCGTCATCACGGTGTAGTTGAACGCTGTTTTGCGATTGAGTTATCCAGCTCCTGCCATTCGCTCTCCTCCAACTTCAACCCTGCGGCAGCGACGTTCTCCTCCAGGTGGGCGACGGAAGAAGTTCCTGGAATTGGCAGCATGACCGGCGAGCGGTGCAGCAGCCACGCAATCGCCAGTTGCGCTGCCGAAACGCCGTGCATTTGCGCCGCCTTTTGCAGCGGTCCGCCGGGCTCGGCCAGTCTGCCGGCAGCGACCGGGAACCAGGGAATGAAGCCTAGCTTATGTTCCTCGCAATATAGCAGCGTGGGTTCGTGTTCGCGGTCGCCGAGGTTGTAGCGATTCTGGACGCTCACAATCCGAACCGTTCTCTGAGCCCTTTCGATCTCGTGCGGGGAAACCTCCGAGAGCCCGATGTGCCGGATTTTGCCCTCGGTCTGCGCATCCTTGAGAGCACCAAGACTCTCCTCCATTGGCACCTTCGGGTCGATGCGGTGTAACTGGTAAAGATCGATTCTCTCGACCCGGAGGCGCCGCAAACTCAATTCGAGCTGTTGCCGGAGGTATTCGGGACGGCCTACGGGCGCCCACTTGTCCGGCCCCTGCCTTGTCAACCCACCCTTGGTGGCGATGACGAGGCCTTTAGGGTAGGGATACAGAGTTTCCCCGATGAACCGTTCGCTGACCTCCGGGCCATATGAATCCGCTGTGTCAATGAAGTTAACGTCGAGTTCGATCGTTCGCTTCAATACCCGCCGTACCTCGTCAGGATTCTTCGGCTCGCCCCAGATGCCCGGACCGGTTATGCGCATCGCTCCGAAGCCCAGGCGGTTGACCGTGAGGTCGCCACCTATCGTAAATGTGCCGCTGGCCGTGGCCGCGATTGCCGCTTTGTCTGCCATTTAAGTTGCCTCTTGTGTCGGTGGGCGTTGCAATCCTTGTGCCGGATCAACGCTCCTGTCATGGTAACGAGAACTCGCCATCACAGAATGACAAAATGGTTGCAGTGCCGGTCCGTATTCTGGGAATCGAATCATCGTGTGACGAAACGGCCGCCGCCGTCGTGGAAGATAGCGAGCGTGTGCTGTCTTCCGTTGTCGCCTCACAGTTCGATGCGCACGCGAAATACGGCGGCGTAGTGCCGGAGCTCGCGTCGCGTGAGCATCTGCGTGCTATCGTGCCCGTCGTGCGTCACGCGATAGAGGAGTCTCACAGCCGTTGGGACGATCTCAGCGCGGTTGCGGTGACCGTGGGACCGGGTCTCGCCGGAGCGCTGCTGGTGGGTGTCACATACGCGAAAGCATTATGCTTTGCGCGCGGCATTCCGCTCATCGCCGTGAACCATGTGGAAGGCCATATCCACGCCGTCATTTTGGAATCGGCCCGCGCCGGGAGACCCGTGGAATATCCCGCGCTCGCGCTGGTGGTGAGCGGTGGGCACACCCATATGTACGAGGTCCGGGAAGATTTCACATACCGGCTGCTCGGAAAGACACGCGACGATGCCGCCGGTGAGGCCTTTGACAAGGTCGCGAAGCTGTTGGGCTTCGGATATCCCGGCGGACCGGTGGTGGACCGCCTCGCCCGTTATGGCGATCCACGCGCCATCCGGTTTCCGACCGCGCGCATGAGCGGGAACAAGCTCGATTTCAGCTTCAGTGGATTAAAGACGGCGGTGCTGCGGTGGGTTGAGAGTCACGACATGACGGATGAAATCGAGACGCG
>JAOAPQ010000555.1 GCA_025462965.1 Bryobacterales bacterium | reverse complement strand
GGGGCAGTCCGCGGCATCGACACGCAGCACTTTGATCGCGACCGTACGATTCAGGCGCGTATCACGTGCGCGATAGACCTCGCCCATGCCGCCGCTACCCACATGCTGCACGATTTCGTAGGGGCCCAGCCGTGCGCCAGGAACCAGCATTTTGTTGAATTATACGCCCCGGCCCTGAGGCGAAATTTGTCGAACGAAGCGTCGAGGGTTGCGGTCTGATCGGGTTCTTAGTCCACCTCAGGCAGCACCGTCGACACGTCGCTCGAGATCGGGGCCTTAACGCGCTTCGCTTGCCGAATTCCTGATTTCGACGATCCGGATTTTGGGCTTGCAAAACGGTGTTAACCGGAAAGTGGTGCGATCTGAGAATGGATCGACGCAGTGGCGTAGCGTTTGAATGCGAGCAGGTGATAACAGCTATATCGGAAGGTTTGGCGTGAATGAGGCGTTGACCGGCGCGGGCTGCACATTCCGGTATATGGGACTGGCGGAACCGCATTTACCTGGGTCTTAATTACTTCCGGGTTGCCGTGATCCAGCAGCAACGTCAGCGGAACGGCGACTATGCGCTCATGTGGATTAGGCTGCCGCAATTGGGAGGGTTGAGGCCGGTTCGTCTGCTCTACAGGGCTATAGATCGATGATTCCGCGCTTCAAGCCTATGGTGACGGCATGGGTCCGGTCGTTAGCGCCGAGCCTGGCGAGTATGTGCGTGACGTGCCCTTTGACAGCCTCCTCTCCAATGGAAAGCTGAGCGGCGATCTCTTTGTTCGCGTTCCCGGCCGCTATCAGCCGGAGCACATCGATCTCGCGTGACGTCAAGGCCTCGTCCGTGGCATGCTCAGCCAGCTCGGCGGCGACTTCCGAGGGTATTCGCTTCTGACCGGCATGGACAGCACGGATGGTGTCCAGGAGTTCTCTGCGCACGTGCCCTTTCAGGACGTAACCACGAGCACCCGCTTTAAGAGCCCGTAACACCTGGACGTCGCCTTTGTACGTCGTCAGGATGATGATTCGGGCGTCAGGGAATTCGCTGCGAATGCCGATGATTGCGTCGATGCCGTTCATGGCAGGCATCTGGAGATCCATCAGAGTCACATCCGGCCGGTGCAAGCGGAACTTCTCGATCGCGTCCTGTCCGTTGGTGGCAGCCACGACCAGCTTCATGTCGGATTCGGCATTGACGAGAGCTGCGATTCCTTCGCGGAGCAGGGGATGGTCGTCCACCGAGAGAATCCTAATCATGAGTTCGTGCCGCCTTCTTACGAAACAGCCCAGGAATGGTGCGGCCCGGAGATGTTCCGTATGCAATCGATCCGGGGATGCTCAAGTCGATCTCCGTGCCCGCTCCGGTTGCAGTCCACACGTCCAGCTTTCCACCGATACGGTTAGCGCGTTCACGCATTCCAGACACACCGTAGTGGCCGGCGCGTCCTTGTTCTGCTACGATTCCCGGATCAGTGCCTTTTCCATCATCCCGGATGCGCAACTGGAACGAACTTTCGTCATACGTTATGTCCGCTTCGATATTGCGCGCCTGTGCATGGCGGAATGCATTGCGTATCGCCTCACGAGCAATCGTGTAGATTTCGTCGCGCAGGATCGGAGGCAGATCCCGCGGTGGGCCTTTCACAACTACATGGAACCTTGCAGAACCATTGGCTGAATCCTGGGAGGACGGTTCGTGGCTCATTTCGAAGCCCAGGGCTGTCACCGCTTGCGCCAGTTCGTTGGTGACGATTGTCGAGGAACGTAGATCGTGTATCGCATCCCGGCCTTCGGCGATGGCGTCCTCCGTCCGTTCGAGGGCTTCGTCAAGAGCTTCAATTGCCTCTTCGGTACGCCCGGGGAGCATGTTGCGAGCCGCTTGAAAACGGAACATCACCCCGTGAAAACTTTGCAACAACGTGTCGTGCAGTTCGCGGGCGATGCGCGTGCGCTCATCCAGGCGAGCGTTAAATTGCTGCGCGATCTGATGAAAGCGGAACCGATGCAGAGCCCAGAGCAATAGCAGAAAAGCGGCCACGCCCGATGCACGAAACCAGGCGGTCTGATAGTACGCCGGGGCGATGGAAAAATCGAAGGATGCGCCAGCCTCGTTCCACACGCCGCTGTTGTTACTCGCAGCGACGCGGAAGCGGTAGTTGCCGGGGGAAAGATTGGTAAAGTACGCTCGCCGGCGGTTGCCCACGTCCTGCCAATCGCGATCCAGGCCTTCCAACTTGAAGCGAAAAAGGATCTTTTCAGGCGCGACGAGGCTGAGCGCGGTATACCCTATCTCCAGGTGCCGACTGAGCGGGGGCAACCGTAAGCGCAGCCCTGACGGGATATCGTGTGCTTTGTCATCCGCGATGATTTGCTCGATGTGTACCGGCGGCGGGATTTTATTGTTGGGAAGGTGACGCGGATCGATCACACTGACGCCGTCCAAAGGCAGGAACCATATTTTGCCGTCCGAGGTTCTGGCGACATGCGGGCCGTAGGTGGTAGGGAGCGAATGGCTACTGACGCCGTCGGAGTTGTCGAAAACCGTAGTCTGGATGGTGCGCTTTGGATCTGTTACCCACCCATCCAATTCGGGCCGGGCAATGCGAACCAAGCCGCAGCCCGTGTAAAGCCAGAACGAATGGTCGTCATCTTCCATCACCCAGTGAACGGTGTCGCAGGGCAACCCGTTCCTGCTCGTAAGCGTCGCAATACGGCCATTTTTCACTCGGCTTAGTCCGCCCTCGGTTGCGGCCCAGAGCGTACCGTCCGGATCCAGTTGAAGGCCAGTGACACGGCCCTTGCCCAACCCATCAGCGTCTGCATAGGATGTGCGGACTTGACTGTCCCTGAAATACGCAACGCTACTGCCAAATCCGAGCCATAGACCGCCCTGCCTGGGGTCGAGGATTAGAGCCCGCGGGTTTCCCTGCTGTCCAAGCCGGGCCCAGGGGATCCGCTCGACCACAGCCCCATCAAGCAGATGCAATAGATTCTGGTCCTGGCTGAGCCAGAGATTCCCTGCTTTGTCACCGGCCATGGAATATACCCGTCCGGCGGGCACCTCGCTTGCTGAAGTAAACCGGCCATTCTCAAAACAGGCAACGCTGCGACCTGCGGCGACGCAAATGCGCCCTCGATAGTCCTCAAAGATAGAGTCCACGGAATCGTCCGGCAGCCCACTATTTCGCTTGCGATACGTCGTGATCTGGCCGTCATGCCATCTGTTCAACCCATCACTGGTGCCGAGCCAGACGCTACCATCCCTCGCCCCCAGAACCGACGAAACGAAGGCATTGGACAACCCTTGCTTCACAGAAATCGTGGGAACGGCTAAGTCGCGAAAGCGATCGAGGCCACCAGTGGTGGCCACCCAGATATTGCCTTCCCGATCCTCAAAAAGGCCCTGAATCAAATCACCCGAAAGGCCGTCAGACCGCGCAAACAGATCCGTCCTTCCCCGGTGCATATGCAACATTCCCCGACCGACCGTTCCAATCCACAAACCGCCATCGCGATCCCGGAACAGCCGAATCGGCTTTAACGGCGGCGCGATACCTGGAAGCAGGTATGTTTCGGCTTTCCCATCAATGAGCTGTCTGATTCCGCTGTCGCGCATGGCAATCACGAGAGCACCGTCGTCGCCTTCCATCAAAGCGCTCACAGGGTCCGGCATCGGATATAGTTTCGGAGGACCGGGCTTCCATCGCCACAGCCCGGACACAGCCCCTGCCCAGAGATAGCCCTGGCTGTCCTCATACAGCGAGATCACTTCGCGGCCGAAACTGCCGTCGTCTCCATAGCAATGTGTGCCGCTACTCCCGATCGCACAGAGCCTGCCGGTAGACGAGACAAAGCCCCCGGCCCAGACCGTTCCTTCACGGTCCTCAAGGAGGGGACGCACTTGTCCAGCAATCTCGGGGTAGCGCGTGAGCTTGCCGTCCTTCCAGCTTGCAAGCCCTTCAGTGGTGCCAATCCAAAGGCGCCCATCGCGCGAGGCGAGCAGGCTCCTGACAGGTCCGCCAGGAAGATGCTCACCCGCTGGCGGCTGCCATGGGACACTCCGAACGCCATCGAAGCGAAGTAAGCCGAATTCCGTGCCGAGCCAGAGATAACCGTCGGGCGTTTGAGCAATTGACGTGATCGTAGCCTTGAAAAAGCCTTCGCGGACCGTCCACGCAGTGTGGGCGTATTGATTGACGTCGAGAGATGGGTTTAAGGCGGAAGCGCAGGGGCACCACGCCAGGACGATGCCGAACGCGATGGCGGCGCGTCGCTCCATGCGCATAATTATAAGTCCAGGAGACGGATTTGAGCGTAGAATACGCGTATGGGCGGGGATCGCTTGCTCCCGCGCGCCGCTCAGAATGGCGAGCGTTACAGCGCTATAGCCGTCACGGAACGGGTATTAGTCATTGCTCTGCTGGGTATAGGTCCCCTGCCGGCTCAGAACGCCGAGCTATCCGGCCTGATCACCGATCCATCCAGCCTCGCGGTCCCCGGCGCACGCGTGGTTGTACAGAGCGCCGACACTACCGCCAGGCGCGCCGTCTCCTCAAACCAGCAAGGAGAGTACAGCGTCCCAGCCCTCCTTCCCGGCCCTTACAACATCACGGTAGAGGCAAACGGCTTTAAAACCGTCCATCAGAATGACGTCGTGGTCGAAGTGGACCAGCGCGCACGACTGGACTTCGCGCTGACCCTTGGCAACAACACGGAAACTGTCACGGTACAGGGGCGCGCTCCGCCACTCAACACCTCAGACGCGTCGGTGAGTACTTTAATCGGAAACAATTTCGTGGAAAACCTGCCTCTGAACGGGCGCAGCTTCAGCTCTCTGATCGATCTGACGCCCGGAGTAGTCCTGACGCCGGCCAATCTATACGAACAGGGACAGTTCAGCGTGAATGGCCAGCGGCCCGATGCAAATTACTTCCTGGTGGATGGAGTGAGCGCCAACCTGGGAAATGCCGGGAATGGCACCTTACTTCGCCAGGGTGGGGCCGGCGAGCTTCCGGCAATCAGCGCCTTCGGCGGGACAAATAACCTGGTGTCGCTGGATGCCCTGGAAGAGTTCCGCATTCAGACTTCGACCTTTGCGCCGGAATATGGGCGCACTCCCGGCGCACAAATCTCAGTCGTCACCCGGTCCGGCACGAACACCTTTCACGGCACTGCGTTTGAGTACTTTCGTAACGACGTTCTCGATGCCAACGATTGGTTCGCCAATGGCAACCGTCTCGCCAGACCCGCATTGCGGCAGAACGATTTCGGCGGTGTGCTGGGCGGGCCGATCAGGAAAGACAAGTTATTTTTCTTCGGCTCTTACGAGGCGCTGAGGGTGCGCCAGCCTCAGGTTGCGAATACTTACGTGCCTTCGCTGGCCTCACGCCAGAATGCGCCCGCAGCCGTTCAGCCACTCCTCAGTGCCTTCCCATTGCCGAACGGACCGGACCTCGGGAGGGGGACGGCCGCATTTTCAGCCAGCTACTCCGATCCATCCACACTGAATTCTTACGGGATCCGGATCGACTACCTGCCGTGGCAAAGAGTAACCATTTTCGGGAGATACAGCGACGCTCCATCGCGCCTCGATCAGCGTGCCGGATCTTACATTTACAGCAATGTTGCGAGCATACAGTACCGGACCCAAAGCCTGACCCTGGGGAGCGACCAGGCGATTACCCCCTGGTGGACCAACGAACTCCGCTTCAACTACAGCCGGAGTCGGGCGAACGACTTCCGAACGCTGAACAATTTCGGGGGCGCAATACCTCCCGCGGACTCCGCGCTGTATCCACCGCATGTTTCTCCGCAGAACTCCACCTTTTTCTTCAATGCCGGCTCTGGACTTGTGTTCTCTGACGGCAAAGCGGGAGACAACTTACAGCAACAAACTAACCTGACGGAGAACGTTTCCCGCATCATTGGCGCACATCAGTTGAAGTTTGGGCTTGATTATCGCCGTCTCAATTCACAAGCCGGACTTGTACCTTATCAACTGCAATACCTCTTCAATTCTTTGTCAAACGTTCTAATCAACATGGCGCCTGATGCATACGTCCTTTCGAGGACCGCCGATGTGCAACTGCTTTTTTCAAACTGGAGCCTGTTCGCCCAGGACACATGGACGGTCACGCGCGCATTGACGATCACATATGGCCTTCGGTGGGAATACAATACCGCGCCTTCGTCCCCGAATGGCACTCTTCCGTTTACCGTGACGCAGGTAGACAATCCGGCGACCATGACATTGGCCCCGCCGGGCACGCCTTTGTGGCATCCGCAAACGGACGATTTCGCGCCCCGCCTCGGCGTAGCCTGGCAGTTGCTCCCGAATCTGGTCCTGAGGGGAGGCGCCGGCATCTTCTACGACCTCGGGTACTCCGGTGTGGCGAATGGAGCGAGTGCATTCCCATACGTTCAGACAAAGACTATTCCGAATACTTCATTTCCGCTGAGTGCTGCCCAGGCCGCGCCCGCCCTTTTTACGACGGCTTCCCCAGCAGGATTCATGGCGGTTGTGGACCCCAACCACGCCTTGCCCAGAACCTATGAGTGGAATGCGGCGCTGGAAAGGACTCTGGGAAAGGCCGATGTCATCACTGTCACCTACCTTGGCGCAGCGGGCCGAAGGCTGATGCGGCAGGACGTTTATAACGCGCCCAACCCCAATTTCACGGCCATGTTCAATGTGATGAGGAATGGCGCGGACTCCAGCTATCAGGCCCTGCAAGTCCAGTTCCGTCATCGGCTGGCGCACGGTCTCCAGACGCTGTTTTCTTATACATGGGCGCATTCCATCGACAATGCTTCCTCCGACGTCAATTACCTGAATGTGCCGCCGGGCGATTCGCCTTCGTCGCAGGAACGTGGTTCGTCCGACTACGACATCCGGCAGACATTCTCAGGCGCCCTTTCGTACAACATACCGGCTCCAGGCAGCGGAATCTGGAGATCGGTGTTCGGGGGCTGGTCGACGGATTCGATCATTTACGTTCGAACCGCGGCCCCGGTGAATGTGGTGACCGGACTGGATCCCTTCGGCGGCTACTTATCAGGAGCCGCCAGCGTGCAGCGCCCGAGCCTGGTTCCCGGAGTACCCCTTTGGATTGCCAATGCGGACGTAGCGCGCGGAAGCGAAATCAATCCAGCGGCGTTCACCAAACCTGCCACGACCCTGCAAGGAAATTTGGGACGCAATGCCCTGCGCGGATTTGGCGCTACACAGGTCGATGTGACGCTGCGAAGGCAGTTCAAACTCCGGGACCGTCTTTCTCTTCACGCGAGAGCGGATTTTTTCAACATCTTCAACCACCCCAATTTTGGAAGCCCGATCAACTACCTCAGTTCTCCTCTATTCGGCCAATCGACCCAGATGTTGGGAGCCTCGCTGGGAAGCGGCGGCCAAAATGGCGGTCTCAACAGGCTCTATCAAATCGGCGGACCCCGCTCGGTGCAACTCGCTTTGAAGCTTCAGTTCTGACCTGGCGTCTACGGGCATGCGGCGCATTTTTTGGACACTTTTTGCCGGTAAATGCCTGAATTGCGCTCCCCGAAACTATTTCACGTGGATGTGTAACACCCTATCGTTCGATGTGCCCCGGCTCGGTCCACCTTGCATCGGCGGCAAACCGGAAGTGGAGCCCGTGAAACGCGTTCACGTCAGTTGTGCCAAACGCGAAAGCGGCGGAATCGCGTCGAATACGGCTCGGTTTCCGAGTGGCGCGTGATCCAGGCAGAATCGGCTGCCACGAAGCTGTGCACTCGGTTTGGGAGCCAGCGCCCTCACGCGCGGCGCAGGCCTTCCCGCTGTGGGGAAGGCCGGTGAGAGAAGAATGAAGTTCGCCGCTTAAAGCGCCATGCCACCCGAAATTTCAATCCGCAGGGCGTTGATCCAACTATTGTCCTCGCAAAGCAAGGAAGCGATCATCGGGCCAATGTCATCGGGAAACCCGGCGCGAACGAGCGCCGTCATCTCAGCGACGCGCTTGTTGATCTCCGGATTGTCATGGACCATGGCGCCGCTGAAATCGGTCGCAATCGCACCGGGCGAAAAGGATAAGGGCCGCGCTTCCTGGGATCGCAAAGCGCGTCAGTCCGAGCACCTGATGGCCGGCGTTGGTTAGCTCCTTCACGATGGCAGAGCCGATAAAGCCTGTAGCACCCGTGACGAAAACACACATCAGAATCAGCGGCGTTTTGTTTAGGGTTCGAAGGCGCTCGCGTGGTCGAGATCTTCAATTAGCCCAGGCTGTTTCGTTGGGCGCCATCCCAGCCGCTCCTGCGTTTGCGCGCTTGAAGCTGGACAGTCGAGACCTACGAAGGACCCCAGGAAGCCAAAATGCCGGGCTGCGTCGTCGGGGGATTTGGCGACGACCGGCACGTTCAGACCCCGGCCGATTGCGTCAGCGATGTCTCGCAGCGGCACGCCCTCTTCGGCGACCCCGTGATACCGGGCTCCCGCGGAACCCTGCTCAAGCGCGAGCCTGTAGAGACGGGCGGCATCGAGCCGGTGCACCGCGGGCCAGCGGTTGAGCTGGCCGCCGACAAACGCCGAGACACCTGTCTCGCGAGCTATAGCGATCATGTAGGTGACGAGGCCTTGCTTGTCCCGGTCGTGGACCTGCGGGAGCCGCACCACCGACGCGCGTACGCCATGCGCAGCCACCGAAGCTGCTGTCTCTTCCGAAACTCGGGGGTACGAGGTGGAGCTGGGAGCGGGCACGTCGTCTTCGGTCGCTGAACGTCCTGGCGCAACGAACCCGGTCCCGGAGGTGACGACGAAGGGGCGGTCAGAGCCCGCGAGCGCGGAGCCGAGAGCCTCGATGGCGCGCCTGTCCATCTCGCAGTTCGCCGCGAACTTTGAAAAGTCGTGGTTAAAGGCGGTGTGAATCACGCCATCCGACATGGCTGCTCCAGTGCGCAAGCTCTCCAGGTCTTCAAGATCACCTCGATGCACCTGCGCACCAGCGTCGATGAGAGACTTGGCGCCCGCATCTGAGCGCGCAAGGCCGAGCACCTGATGGCCCGCGCGAATGAGTTCCGGAACAATGGCAGAACCGATAAAGCCTGTAGCACCGGTTACGAAAACACGCATTACGATTTCTCCTTTACGCTTCATGACCATGACCGCATTTGCGGCCCGGTTATTAATTAAGATGGTGCTTGAGGAAATACGATCTAGCTCGAGAGTCCGTATTATCTTCGCAATCGTCCGGAATGGCCCCATGGACCCGCTCTCAAATGTGCTGTCGCTGCTGAAACTGCGCACTTATATGTGCGGTGGCTTTGATGTGGGTGGAGAACTGTCCATGCAGTTCCCCCAGCATGAAGGCATCAAATGCTACGCTCTGGTTTCTGGTCAGTGCTGGCTCTCCGTGGAGGGCGTTCCCGAGGCGGTGCACTTAAAGGCGGGCGATTGCTTCCTGCTGCCGGGTGGGAGGCCTTTCCGCCTTGCAAGCGACCTGACCTTGACGCCTGTGGACCCCTCACGATTTTTGCGACAGCGCGGAATGGTGGCCTTACCTCGTACAATGGCGGCGGGGATTGCTTTATCGTCGGCGGGCACTTCGCACTCACGCGGAATCATGCCAGCATCCTGTTGGGGGTGCTGCCGCCCATTGTGCATATCCGCAAAGAATCGGACAAGGCGGCAATGCGCTGGTCTCTGGAGCGGATGATGCAGGAGTTGCGCGAGCCACAACCGGGCGGCTTTCTGGTCGCACAACACCTCGCGCAGATGATGCTGGTTCAGGCCCTGCGGCTACATCTGGCGGAAGGGTTGAGCGGGGGCGTTGGGTGGCTCTTCGCGCTGGCCGATAAACAGATAAGCGCGGCGATCACCTCAATGCACGACGATCCGGCACATGGCTGGACGATACAGAAGCTTGCGGAGCGTGCCGGTATGTCGCGATCGACCTTCGCCCTGAACTTCAAAGAGAAGGTTGGGGCCTCACCCATGGAATATCTGACGCGCTGGCGAATGCTGCTGGCCGGGGACAGGCTGGCGAATTCCAGCGATCCCGTTTCCGCCATCGCTCCGTCGCTTGGCTACGAATCCGAAAGCGCCTTCAGCACAGCCTTCAAGAGGGTCATGGGCTGTTCACCACGGCAATATCGCTGTCGCGGAAATCCGGCTTCCCCTGCCCATGGCGAGGGGGAAGACACTGACGCTAATCGCCTCGAACTTATAGTACGTTGATTGGCGCGGCTGGCCAACGGCGCCGGAAACGGCCGATCGGGGTGAATTGTCGGTAAACTGGACATTGAAAAGCTGCGGCCCGCCGCGCCGGGCCAACTTCTTGTTTGCGCGGCAGACCGGCGCATACTACGGCCCCATAATGGGACGACTCTTCGATCAGTCGCAACACATTTGTTGGTTTGGTGTATCAGGGCTTGTGAAAGGCACGATTGATCTACGGTTCGAACGGCCTTGAAATCGCGGTCAGCTTGCTGGGTCTCATCATCCATAGGATCTGGTCGATGCCCTGCGCAGACGCGCCAATCGTCACCACGGTAACGATGGCGCCATGGCGCGCCATGAGTGCCGATGACTGTCCATTTGCTTGGATCCACGTAAGCGTCACACCGCTCCAGAAGTGTGAGGCGACCGCACTGATGAACTTCGCGACACGCTCGCGGCCGGCGATTGGGTTACGCGCTGCACGCACCACTCCGCCGCCATCGGAGTAGGAAATCACATCCGATGCAAAGAGACGTTCCAGTGCAGTGAGGTCTCCCCTCTGGGCTGCGGCGATGAACGCTTCGAGAAGGCGTCGTTGCTCGGCCGAACTCACAGGTGTGCGACGCCCGTCGGTGATATGTTGGCGAGCCCGGGTCACCAATTGGCGGGCGTTCGCTTCTTCGAGTTGCAGGATTTCGGCGATCTGTCGGTAGGGGTAGTCAAACGCTTCCCGGAGAACATACGCTGCTCGTTCCGTAGGCGAGAGTTTCTCAAGCAGTAACAGAATCGCGAACTCCAGCGCCTCGGCCCGTTCTGCACCCAACTGGGGGTCAGTGCTGGTATCCACCGGTTCCGGGAGCCACGGCCCGACGTACGTTTCGCGGCGGGAATGCGCGGACTGAGCGAGGTTGATCGCCAATCGTGTTGTCGCCGTCGCGAGGAATGCCGGCGGATCCAGGACCGCCTCGCGATTGGTGGCCTGCCACCGCAGCCAGACATCTTGGACGATGTCCTCGGCCTCCGCCGCACTCCCAAGGATGCGGTATGCGATGCCGAAGAGGCGTGGGCGCACTTTGACGAATTCCGATAGTGCGTCATCGTGTCGTTGTGGCGCCACTACTCGATTTTACTGTGTTGGTAGTCACAGCGGCGCATTGGTTTGCATAAAGGGTAAGGGGTCACCAGCGCTTCCAGCTATGACAGAGCGGCATCATGATTTGTGACAACCATCGAGATGCCGGCTTTGACGACACCGGTTGTGCGGTAGTTGGTGGCCACTCGTCTCGAAACAACGGATGGTGAGCGCCGTGTCACAAAACGATGGGCTGTTCGGTCCTGGCAAGTAAGACGGGCAAGTTCGAGGTGCCCGGTCAAAAGGACAGGACAAATCATGAAAATCGTAATAATCGGCGGCACTGGACTCATTGGATCGAAGCTTGTCAAAAAGCTTCGTGAGCATGGGCATGAAACAGTAGCCGCGTCGCCCTCTTCCGGGGTCAACACTCTCACCGGCGAAGGACTCGCGGACGCGCTGAACGGTGCTTCCGTGGTCGTCGACGTAACGAACTCCCCTTCATGGGAGGATGCGGCGGTGCTGAAGTTCTTCGAGACATCGACCCGTAACCTCCTCGCCTATGAAGCGGTCGGAGGCGTGGGACATCACGTTGCGTTGTCAGTTGTAGGAACTGAACGTCTGCTCGAAAGCGGCTTCTTTCGCGCAAAAATGGCTCAGGAGAACTTGATCAAAAGCTCCTCAATTCCTTACTCGATCGTCCGCGCAACACAATTTTTCGAATTCGTCAAGAACATCGCCGACTTTTCCACCGGCGGCAACACGGTATGCCTGCCTCCTGTGCTTATCCAACCTATGGCGGCCGATGATGTCGCCAGTGAAGTTGCCAGAGTCGCGATGGGCTCACCGCTGAATGGCACCGTTGAAGTAGGGGGGCCGGAACGGTTCCGTCTGGATGAGCTCATACGAATGGACCTGGCTGCACGCAAAGATCCGCGCGAGGTGATCGCTGACCCGCAAGCGAGCTACTTCGGTATCCAGGTGACCGAAAGCACGTTGGTTCCCGGAGATCAAGCGCGGCGCAGCGAGGGGCGCTTTGAAAACTGGGTCAGTCAGGTTGCAAGGCAGATCCCGAATTCGGCGTAAGTACAGCGAAGGCGAACAATAAGGCGAACAATTATGAAGAGCTCACGACCGATGTTGGTGCTGGCGTCTCTCATCACCAGCACCCTGATCGCGCAGGACGCTAAGGTCACACCGCTCATGTCGAAAGATCTTGCGGAGTTTCCCGGCAAGGAAGGTCTGCTGATCACTGTGGTCTATCCGCCTGG
>JAOAPQ010000537.1 GCA_025462965.1 Bryobacterales bacterium | reverse complement strand
CGCCTCACCACTTCGCGCTAACCGATGCAGGTCTTGCGGACTACGACAGTAATTACAAAATGAAGCCGCCGCTGCGTTGCGGACACGATGTTGAGGCGGTGATCGAAGGTATTGTGTCCGGAGCGATTGATGTAATTGCGACGGACCATGCGCCGCATGCCGGCAGCGAGAAGATGCAGGAATTCGAGCGCTGCCCGTTCGGCATCATCGGGTTGGAAACAGCGATCGCGCTTTCGGTGGAACTGCTGGTGCACGCGGGCAAGATCTCTCTACCCCGCATGGTCGGGCTGTTTACTACCGGCCCGGCGCGCGTGCTGAAGCTGGACCGCGGCACACTGGCCGATGGCGCTCCCGGCGATGTGACAATCTTCGACCCGGAGCTGGCGTGGACCTATGACGTGAACCGCTCGCAATCGAAGAGCCGCAATTCGCCGTTTGACGGCAGGCGTTTCCGGGGCGGACCGGTTGCGACGATTGTTGGCGGCGAGGTTGTGTGGCGTCACAGGCCGGAGATGTTGGCGTAAATCTCGCTCAGGGCGAGCGACGCTTTAGCGGACTGCTCACTACAGGATCCCGCGAGTCCGACGCTTTCGGAAAGAACCCACTCCCCGGCGGATTGCCGACGGTATATTTCGACACGAGCTTCGGATTGCGAGACGAGCATGTATTCCTGAAGCGATTCGAGCAGACGATATTGGGCGAACTTGAACCCGCGGTCCTGAGCCTCGGTCGACTTCGACAATACTTCGGCGATCAGAATCGGATTGAGCAGCGTGTCGCGCTGATCATCCGCGAACTGCGGAGCGCCGCACACAATCATCACATCGGGATACGTATAGAGCCCGTTCGGGGCGACGCGTAGCCGCGCCTCCGTGGGAGTAACCGAGCAGGCGGTTCCGCGTAACGACTGGCAGAATAACCCGGTCAGATTTCCGATGATCAGGGCATGCGGATACGTCCCCCCGGACATCGCATACATGTGGCCGTTGTAATACTCGCTTTTGAACTCAGCAGCGCGCTCAATTGCGAGATACTCTTCCGGAGTGAGAAGTGGGATGGCGCTGGCTGACATGCCGCCAAACCGACTCAACGACTGGGGTTACATCGTTAAGCGCTCACGAGCAAGCCCATCATCGCGCCCGCGATTTCTTTCCCGCGCTCGCCTACTTCGCCGATCGGTCCCACGCACGACGGGCACCCCGTCTCGCAGGAGCACTGGGCAACGAGTTCACGCGTGCGACGAACGAGATCGTCGCCCATCCGGAACAGCGGCGCGCTCTGGCCCACGCCGCCCGGGTAGCTGTCGTACAGATACAAGTTCGGTTCCCAGTTAGCTACGGAGCCTTCCAGATTCTCGGTGACAGCAAGGCCCAAATCGCGCGGATCGCACATAAGGAGCAGAGATGCCACCGTGCGAAGCGCGTTCCCCAAGCCAGTGAGCCCGTTCTGTTTTTCCACCGGCGTGTAAGGAAGCTGCTCCAGCAGAACCGCCGGGAAATGGAGCCAGAATGACGTGGTGTGCATCTCCTGTTCCGGCATGGAGAGCTTCCCCGCCCCCACATTCTCCAGCGTGTAGAATTTGATCTTCTTGAAACCGACGATCTGCCGGTTCACGCGCACATCGCCATGCGCTTTTTCGGCTTGCCCCGCCGGCGCGCTTTCAAACTGGCGCAGAACTTTCACCTGCGTGTAGTCGATTGCGTCGGTGTAGTAGTCGCAATCGACGCGCTTTACATATGCCTTCCGTTCCTTGTAATCGAAATGCTCCACGTGAAATTGCTTCGCCTCGTGAAGATAAATCGCTTTCTCGTGCAGCGTCGTCAGCGCACTCGTGAAGCTCACGTCGGCAATCACTTTCGGCTCGTTGGTGATATCCACGACCACAAAGTTATCGCTCGAAACGGCCCGCAAAGAGACCGTATCGGCGGGGTACGTGTCCGAGGTCCAGTGCCAGTTAGCGCCCGATTGGTGCAAAAAGCCGGATTCCGCCAGGAACCGGCAGAGTTCGCGCGTGTCATGCCCGCCGAACGTTTCGCCATCGCGCAGCGGGAGCTCGAAAGCGGCGCATTTCAGATGATTCAGCAGAATCTCCAGATTGTCGGCGTTCACCTGAGCATGTTCCGGAGAGCTGCCGAAGAAGTATTCGGGATGCTCAATTATGTACTGATCGAGCGGCGCGCTGGACGCCACGAGCACAGCGGCCGAGGGCGCCAGCCGACGTCCGGCCCGGCCGGCGCGCTGCCATGTCGACGCGATTGTTCCGGGATAACCCGCCATCACCACTGCGTCGAGCGAGCCGATATCGATTCCGAGTTCCAGTGCGTTGGTCGCCACAACGGCCTTGATTTCGCCGGCGCGCAGGCGCCGTTCAATCTCGCGGCGCTCGCGCGGGAGATAGCCGCCCCGGTAGCCGCGCACCTTTTCTGTGGGAATACGCCCGTTATCGCAGGCGTCTTTGAGGTACGTCACCAGCACTTCCATCGCGAGGCGGTTATTGGCGAAGACCAACGTCTGTTGTTCGCGATCGATGAATTCCAGCGCCAGACGGCGCGTCTCGTTGATGTAACTGCGGCGAATTCCGAGCTGGCGATTTACCACCGGGGGATTGTAGAAGACGAAATACTTCTCGCCCGATGGAGCGCCGTTCCGATCCACCATATCGAAGCGCTGGCCCGTTAATGTCTGGGCCAGTTCGCGCGGGTTCGCAATGGTTGCCGAACAACAGATGAACACGGGCTTGGATTGATAGAACTCGCAGATGCGAGCCAAGCGCCGCAGCACATTGGCCATGTGGCTGCCGTAAACGCCGCGATAGTAATGCAGCTCGTCGATGACGATGTAGCGAAGATTTTCGAACAGCTTCGCCCACTTCGTGTGATGCGGCAGAATGCCGCTATGCAGCATATCCGGATTCGTCAGCACGACATTGGCGCGCTGGCGGATAGCCTTCCGGGCGTCCTGCGGCGTGTCACCGTCATAGGTGAACGCGCGTATATCAGAACCCATCTCCTCGACGATGGTGTGGAACTCATGAAGCTGGTCTTCCGCAAGCGCCTTCGTTGGAAACAGGTACATGGCGCGCGCGCCCGGGTCACGCATCAACAGGTCGAGCACGGGAAGGTTGTAACAGAGCGTCTTCCCGCTCGCGGTGGGCGTGACGATGACCAGGTTCTTGCCGGCGGTCACAACATCGAACGATTCGGCCTGGTGGCTGTACAGCCGCTCGATGCCGCGCGCCTTCAACACGCTGCGCAACGCTGGTTGGATGCTCTCCGGAACCGGCGCGAACGAGCCTTCGCTCGCGGGCCGATACTGGATCGCCCGAACCGGCGATTCCGCCTTCGCGGCCAGCGCGTGGAAGCGCGATATCACGGCGGCGAGGTTCGGACTGAGAGCGCGTTCCAGATGTTTGGCCATCTCGGACGTGCAATCGGGCTCGTGGAATAGTGACGCCTGCGGCGCGCTGGGTGATAGGTCCATTGCTTCGCTTTTTCTTTGCCTAGTGTACAGCACCGGGGCGGCGGCCTGTGCGATGCTGAACTGCATGAGGGACCTGCAAGCGGTCGAGGAAGAACTGTACGAGATCAGCGCGATTCCGGACGATTCCAACAAGCTGGAACGTATCGTGGTCTGGTGCGCAACGCATCCGGACGAGATACCGCTCGCGATCCATCTCCTGATGACCCGTGGCAAATCGGAGTAAGTGGAGTCTCGGGCTATAGTGGTCGGATGGTTCTAAGGGTTCTTGCTTTGCTGTTGACCGCATTCTGCGCTCAGGCTGCGACTGAGCATCCCGCCGCGGCGGCTGGGATATACGAAGCCAACATAAAGATAAAGGGTACGGCGGGGCGCAAGGTTACGCTGAACCTGGCGCAGGACGGCAAGGCATCACTACAGTCGGAATTGGTTGGCAAGGACGTGGTGACGAACACGGGGACGTGGTCGGCGACGGGCGACGAGGTGCGGGTGGAGTTTGATGGCAACAATCCTCCGCCGATGGCCTGGAAACTGAAGAAGGGCCGGTTGACACCCACGGAAAAATCAGGGCTGACGCTGCGGCGGCCGCGCTAAGGCGGTCTTGTAAGCCCGAGAGCCTTCAAATCCGGTGGAAGGCTTTCAAAATTTCACGCGTGCTGTAGAGCATGGCGATCGGGCGGCCGTGCGGGCAGGCCATCGGATAATCGGTGGCGCTCAACTCGCGCAGCAGCCACTCCATTTTG
>JAOAPQ010000519.1 GCA_025462965.1 Bryobacterales bacterium | reverse complement strand
CGCCGGAATGGAGTTCCTCCAGTGCCCGCGCAATGCGCCGGTGCAAAAATCGCCGCCGTACCGGGCTCAGTTCCGCGTAGGCGACCTCACGCAGGCGGTCGTGCGTGAAATCGTATTGCGACGCGCTGACCTTCGCTTCCACAATGCGGCGCTGCCAGAGTTCGTCGAGAGCGCTGGCGAGGCTGTCCTCATCCCAATCCGTGGCCTTTGCCAGCAGTTCGAAAGAGAATGACTGTCCGACGGCGCTCGCCATACCCGCGAGTTGATACGCTGCTGCCGAGAGTTGGGCCAGACGCGCCGCAATGACGGCCTGAATCTTTGGCGCAGCCATTCCCGCGGGCACGTCCGGATCGCCCCGGCCTTCACGCATTCCCGCACGCACGCTTTCCACCACGAACAACGGATTGCCCCTCGTGGAACGATAAATTCCGGCAAGATCCGCACTTTGGAGCGGGCGTCCCGCCACCCTAGCGGCCAGGGCCGCAGTCTCTTCGGCATCGAGGGGCTCGAGTGGAAATTCCATCGCTTGACTAGCCCCCCGTAGTTCGCCCAGCAATCTTGTGAATGGATGATTGCGGCCCGTTTCTTCCGGCCGTACGGTGGCGAGCACCAAAGTGCCTTCGGGAGCCGGGGACCGAAAGAACGCATGCAGCCATTCGAAAGAATCCTGATCGCACCACTGCAGATCGTCGATCGTTAGCAGAAGCGGCTTTCGAATACCCGCGAACGCGGCGTTGAGCGATTCATAGAAATGATGGCGCTCCCAGCTCTCGCTCAGCGGGTTCGGGCGCGGAATATCGGAACTTTCTAAAAGAATCTCCGGCAGTACGCGCGCCAGTTCGGCCAATTGCGTCCGGGGCAGTTTGGAACAGGCGGCGCGCGCCGGCTTCGAACGAAGCCACTCCGCGACCGGTGCGTAGGCGAGTTGGCCCTGCGCGCCGTAACAGCGGGCATGGGCCACCGTGCTCCTCTGTGTCGAACACCACGCGGACAACTCTTCGGCCAGACGGGATTTCCCGATGCCAGGCTCACCGAGGATAACGGCGAAGTGGATGCCCCCTTGCGCGGCCCGCCGCCAACATTCCATCAACCGCGCCCATTCATTCTGCCGGCCGATCATCGGCAGAGCAGGGGCCGCCGCGGGAGGCAACTCGCCGTGCCCGGCGCGCGCGGACTGTTCGGGCAATCGTTCCGATTTGAGTACCTG
Organism: Bryobacterales bacterium; assembly: GCA_025462965.1. Lineage (GTDB taxonomy): Bacteria > Acidobacteriota > Terriglobia > Bryobacterales > Bryobacteraceae > JALYXI01. The sequence goes on along the minus strand of JAOAPQ010000519.1, from coordinate 1,556 downwards.
CTCGAAAAGCGCTTTAGTGCCTGGGCCTGGCTCCAGGGCCAGCTCTCGCCTGAGAATTCGCATGCACTGGTGATACGCCCGCAACGCGCCGGCACGATCCTGATTGCGGGCGTGCAGGCGAATGAGCGCCTGGTGGTGCGATTCGCGCAACGGGTCGTGCGCGACCAGGCGTTCGGCGGATGCGATGGCAGCCGCATAATCTCCATGATCTTCGAGCAGCGCCGTCAAACGGCTCAGCACATGGGTCAGCTGCTGGCGGTAATGCTCCCGCTTCGGCTGGAGCCAATCGTCGTAAAGGCCGCGCACCAGGTCGTCCTGATAAAGACGCGCCGCTGCTTCCAGCGCCTCCCGTTCACCGGCTCGATCCCCAGACTTGCAGGCTTCGGCGGACCGGTCCACGGCAGCGTCGAATTCGACCACGTCGATGGAACAGCCGGGGTCGCGCGGCCATTGCACGGTGTGGTTATCCGCGGCGAGCAGGCAGTATTCGGCGGGGAGCGCTCGCCGCAAGTGATGGATCAGCTGCCTGAGGTTCGTGCGGGCCTGCTGCTCATTCGATTCGGGCCATAACAAAAAGGCGAGGTGTTCACGGGATTGTGGGGCTCCCCCGTTCAGAATCAGGTACGCCAGCAGAGACTGCAGCCGGTTGGTGTTCACCGCGGTCACAGCGTTCGGGCCGCAGGCAATCTGCAGATTCCCGAACAATTCAATGCGCATAGGCGGCATTCCGGACTGACTCATCGGGGCCGGCATTGTGATTCGGACAGAGATGAAGTTTACCGCAAATAGAGGTGCGCGTCGACCAAAGTCCCTGGCCGAAAATAACTACTAACCCAACAGATACCAAGACGTCTATATAATAAGAAGTCTGAGTATGCCCAAACCTGACTCTCTCCAAGGCTCGCTTGATTTGCTCGTGTTAAAAATCCTCTCGCGGCGCCCGGGCCTTCACGGCTACGCCATTATGTCCGCTATCCGGGACACATCGGGCGACGTGCTGCGCGCCGAGGAAGGTTCGCTCTACCCGGCCCTCCACCGGATGGAAGAAGCGGGCTGGATTCACGCCGAATGGATCACGAAAGATACCGGGCGGCGGGCGCGAATCTATGAGCTGACTGCGGCGGGAAAGAAACAGCTTGCCGCAGAAGAGTTGCGTTGGCAGGCGGTCACTTCGGCCGTCAATCTCGTTTTAAGGACGGTCTGATATGTCGTTGTGGTCACGTATCGCAAATGTGGTTCGCGGCGATCGCCTGAGCCGGGAGATCGACGAAGAGCTCGAGTCGCACATCGAAGAAGCGATCCGGCAGGGTCGCGATCCAGCCGAGGCGCGGAGAGCGTTCGGCTCCCCACTGCGGCAGCGCGAAGAGAGCCGCGACATCCGGCTGGTGCCGTGGCTCGATTCCCTCCGCGCCGACACGGTTTTCGGCTGGCGGCAGCTCCTGAATAAGAAGTTGACCTCCGCGGCGGCGATCCTGTCGCTGGCTTTGGGAATCTGGGCCTGCACATCGGCGTTCCGGCTCATTGACGCCTTGCTGCTGCTGCCTCTGCCCGTAGCA
>JAOAPQ010000513.1 GCA_025462965.1 Bryobacterales bacterium | reverse complement strand
ATATCGAAAAGGCGACTGCGCAAGGTCGAGTCCATCGAATGCGTCCGGCTGAAGCGTGAAAGCGCGCGACAGAACCTCGGGTTTTCGTCAAGGCCATTTGTCTTGTGTGGCCTGCCCGTGAAGAAGCCAACTGAAGGATCCCATCTCCATGAGCGGCGGAATGGCCACTTCGTCCTGCAGGTGACTGGGCACCCGAGCTACGGTCTGCCCTGGGGGCAGGATCGGCTCGTTCCGATTTTCCTTGCGACACTGGCTATCCGTCAGCAAACATCGCGGGTCACGTTCGACAGCGCGGCGGAAATGCTGGACGCATTTGGCATGCAACGGGGCGGTTCACAGTATCGACATCTGGTGGGAGCATTCCAGCGCATCTTCGGCGCGACGATTTTCTTCGGAACTGATACGCAACGCGAACGAGCCGCGGTCATTCACCGCGCCCGATTCAAACTTCATGAGCGAAGCCCGGATCTGGTATTCGAGAGATCCCGATCAGAAGCTGTTACCGGGGGATTGCCAGAACGTGATCGTCCTGAGTGACGAGTTCTATCGCGAGATTCTCAATCACCCGATTCCGACCGATCTGGAAGCCGCCAAGGCCACGGAAATTCCGAGAAAAACTGGAGGGCTGGCTCGATCTGGTTCGAACAATGTGGCCCGAGTGCCCTGCTTCGATCGATAACGACGGCACAGCGCTGTTTGTTGATCGGGCGAATGCCGTCCTTCCGACAGGAGGCACCAATGCGCAGAATTGACCAGGAGGCCAAGATCTTGCCCCTGTCGCTGGAACAGATCGAATCGACCGTCACGGCTCATCTCGGCCCAGGACGCGTGCCCTGAAGAACGATTGAGCCTGGGTTATCAATGCGGAGGTCACCCGGTTGGTGCCACTGGCCGTAGACCAAGGCGACTGTCGCACTTTTTTGCCGGACTGCCGTCCGGCCGGAACACTTCGATTTCGAATCTGCGGAGCTTTCGATCCGGAAGCCAGAGGTCCGCCACCGCGTTCGACTGTTCTTCAGAAAGCTGGATGTCGTAGCCGCTTCGCGTTTCCTCGACTCCTGGAGCGTAGAGTTTTGGGTATGGTTGCCGAGGCACAATGTGAACGATGCAGGTTTCCCCTCCCTCGACTCTCCCCGACTCGCCGTCCGGCAGGGGATCAGGTGTTATGCCCTTCGGGGCGCTCCCGCTGGTCGCTCAAAACCCCTGATCCCCAGGGTCCAGTCTATGCGCTCATCCTCGCCGTCAAGGGTTCGCTACGCCGCGCAAAACCGGCGCGCCCTTGACCGCTCCGGGTGAGCGGGGGAAATACCCACACACGCCGCCAAAACCGGCGGCTCCCCAAAAAAGAAGAGCCTCACAATCACCCGCTGAGCAAGTCTCCGATATCTGGACGCCAGTAATTTGGTACGACAGAAGGAGCCCCATGGCGGACCTCATCTCGAATTCGAAGAGCTACCAGGACCTCTTGGCCCGTTTGAAGAGCCAGATTCGCACGGCCCAGGTCCGGGCAGCCGTTGCCGTAAACCGAGAGCTGGTTATGCTCTATTGGGGGATCGGGAAGGAGATTCTGCAGCGTCAGGCCGGCGAGGGATGGGGGAGTAAGGTAGTTGATCGGCTCGCGAAGGACTTGCGGTCCGAGTTTCCAGATATGAGCGGTTTCTCCCGTACGAACCTGCTCTACATGCGCGCTTTTGCGGAGACCTGGCCGGACGAGTCAATTGTCCAACAGGTTGTTGGACAAATTCCTTGGGGGCACAATGTTCGCCTCTTGGACTTGGTGAAGGACCGCGAGGAACGGCTTTGGTACGCCCAGGCCGCAATCGAGAACGGATGGAGCCGAAACGTCCTCGTCCTCCAGATCGAGAGCGGCCTCTACAGGCGGCAGGGGAAGGCAGTCACCAACTTCCAAGCGACGCTCCCCAAACCTCAGTCCGATCTTGCCCAGCAGCTCATCAAGGACCCCTACAACTTCGATTTCCTGACGCTCACCACCGAGGCGCAAGAGCGCGACCTGGAGAGGGGACTCCTGCAGCACTTGCGCCACTTCCTTATCGAACTCGGCACTGGATTCGCCTTCGTCGGGAGCCAGGTCCCTGTGGGTCATCAGAACCCTGTCAGCCCTTGAAATCAAGGACTTCCGCAGTGTCCTACTGGATATGTTACGCGGCATTACCGCACCACCAATTGACCATGCTGAAGCCGTGTAACTACGTTACTAACCTTGCGCTAAGCTCTTGATTCCGCATGCCGGGCGAGTTTTGACGACTGACAACAATCTCCTCCTGTTCCCTCTCCGGACGTATCGACGAAGTGCAGGACCGTGCGCTGCCGTGATCGACGCGGCGGCTTACTTACGTTTTACTCCCGAGTCGCGTGATTCTTTGACCACACGGGATGATCGAGGCGGATCCCCCGCCACGATGAGCAGGTCTGCCGGAATTTGATCAGGATCCGGCTGCGGATAGGACGGCGGGAGAACTCCGCATTTCGGCTCTGCGCTAAAATCCAACACTCACCGTGTTCTCGCAAAACGCGGGTCGCGTGGAATCATATATGGCAAAGGTCGAAGAGCCGACCTCAGTGCAAGGAGTATGGATGGCCGACTTCCTGCGCTTGAGCATGCCTCCCAAGCGACTGTGCACGGCCGCCTGGACCTCCGCCGCAATAGCCAGTCCGACCGCCGCCGGATTGTCGCCCCCGATATCGAGCCCCACCGGAGCATGAACATACGAAGGCCGCCGTATTCCCAGATCACCAAACAGTCTCCCGGCGCGCGTGCTCGGACCCAGTATTCCGAGATAGAGCGGCTGCCGTTCAAGGATGCGGGGCAGCAGAATCAAATCGAGAGGATAGCTATGAGTCATCAGAACCACTGCAGTGCCAGGCCCGATTTCCAGGTCCCGTAACGGATCAGCTACGTGCATCAAGGCGACCAGCTCTGCATCGGGGAACCGCTCCGGTTTCGCGTAGGCAGGCCGGCAATCTGCTATGGTCACGCGCCAGCCCATTTGCCCGGCAATCGCGACGAATGGAACCGTGTCCTGCCCGGCACCGAAAACCAGGAGAGGAAGCGGCGGTCCGACCCATTCCAGAAATACGTCGGCATCGTCAAGATGAATCAAGCGGCTCTTCTGCTGACATTCCACTTCGCAAGCGGATGCGAAAATTTCCAGCTCCATCGCCGATCCGGCGAGACTTCCGCCGCGTATGCCGTCCTGCCCGAGCAACAGTCTGTCACCTGGACGCGAGCTACAGCATTTGCCGGCCCTGATCACAGTCGCGACTACCGCCGGCTCGCGCCGGGACCGCTGCGTCTTCAGGAACTCTATCAGCTCCCGGGAAGCCGGCGTGTTCACGCGCTCGAGCATCACGTGCACCACGCCATTACAACCCAGCCCGAACTCCCACACAGCGTCATCGTAGGACGTGGTGTCATAAGCCCGGATGACCGGTGCTCCGGATTCCGTAAACCACCACGCCTTCCTTGCGATCTCTCCTTCCAGGCAACCGCCGCTCACGGATCCGACGCGGCAGCCGTCAGGCAGGACAAGCATTCGAGCCCCGGGCCGCCGGTAGGCGGAGCCGGTTACGTGAACAACTGTGGCTAGCACTGCATTCTGATTCGCGCCTCCCAAACGGGAACACGTGTCCAGAATGGCGCCTAACTCGTCCATCTCGCTTAAAGGCCTCCCATAACCGCGTTCGGGAAAAAGGGCAGCGAGCGCACCCGCTGGCCGGTCAGTTTGAAATAAGCGTTGGCCAGCGCCGGAGCAAACGTCGGAACACCAAGTTCGCCCGCCCCGCCGATCGCCACCGTGCGGTCCGACACTGCGGGGTTCGGAATCAGCTTGACTGTCACTTGGGGCATCTCGCCCATGCGAATCATACGGCTGCGGTCGAAATTCTTGTTCTGCGCCGCACCGTTAACAAACGTTTGCCGGCCATACAAAGCGGCATTCATACCATGAACCACGCCACCCGTAAGTTGGGCGTCGATCTGGCCGGGGTTCACAGCAAGATAGCAGTCCATTGCGACCCAGACATTGTTGACTCTGAGGCCCGTAGACGTGACGTTCGAGATATCCACCACCTCCGCAACAATACTGCCGAATGCTGAACCGATCGCAATTCCCCGGGCGTGGCCGGAAGGCGTGGGAGTATACCAGCCCGACAGACTGGCCACTGCATCGAGTACCGCAATCCAGCGTGGGTCGGTGAGCAGCGAGCGACGGAACGAGCAGGGATCCTGGCTCGCTGCGGCCGCCAACTCGTCGATCATCGATTCGACCGCAAATGTGTTTATCGATGCGCCGACCGATCTCCAAAACCCAACCGGAATTGGCGAGGGATGTGTAACATATTCCGTCACGCGCGCGCCAAAATTGTAAGGTAGATTCTGGGCGCCTTCGTATCCCTGACTATCTCCTGTTGGCCCAAGCGGTACCCCGCGCTGTCCGAGAATTGAGGGAGAAATGTTCCGGTAGGACCATCCCAGCACCTGACCTTTTGAATTCAACCCCGCCTTCGCGTGCACCAGCCCCATCGGACGGTATTGGTCATGCGTGAAGTCTTCCTCCCGCGGCCACATGAGCTTCACCGGCCTGCCGAGCGCCATTCCAATCTGCACAGCCTGGCTCACGAAGTCGACCTCCGCTTTGCGTCCCAGTCCGCCGCCGAGAAAGGTGGTGTGCACGTTCACCTGGTTCGCCGCGAGCCCTGTCAACGCGATAACGAGACTCAAAACGCTACTGGAGCCCTGCGTCGGAGCGTAAACGTCACACTTGATGCCGGCCACATAGTCGACCGTGCAGTTGAGAACCTCCATGCACGCATGGGCGACGTACGGGAGCGAATAGATAGAATCGAGGACGTGCGCGGCACTGGAATTCGCGGCTGTCACCG
>JAOAPQ010000454.1 GCA_025462965.1 Bryobacterales bacterium | reverse complement strand
TGACCAGGCAGTCCTCGCGGATTTAGCCGATGTCACCTTCAACCGATACCTTACCAGTGGCCGCGTACAGGCTCTTTACGATTCCGTAACCACGATGGTGAAAGAGTTACTAGCCACCAACCCCAATTCGGTTGTGGGGCTGAGGTTAGAGGCTTCGTTGTTTTATGGGGATGGCAAGTTGGAGCAGGCAATCGCCACGTATCGCAAAGCCAACGCTTTACAGCCTTTTGATCCGGCGATCGTCCTGCCTTTGGCGGAAGCTCTCCACACCAATAACAAGTCGCCGGAGGCTGAGAGCCTGGCCATGGGGTTAGTAGCTCATACGCCTTCGTTTGCCCCCGTGTACGATTGGCTGAGCGGGGTTTACATCTCGAGCGGCCGTGTGGCCGAAGCGGAAAAGATTCTGAAAGCCCGGATCGAGAGTAACCCGAAAAACTTCCAGGCAATTCTGGTACTGGGGGGGTTCTACAGGAATCAACACAAAGACAGGGAAGCCAAGAGCCTGCTGGAGGCGGCTACGGCACGTTCCACTGATATTCCGAACCGGTACGCGCTGGCCGGCGACTTTTACACCTTTGCAAAAGATTGGGCGAACGCCGAGAATTGCTACCGGACGGGTATGACGGCTGAGCCGCGCGCTAAACCCGACTATCTCACCAGACTGGCAACCATATACGTGCTCCAAAAGCGGAATGCGGACGCCATGACTAGCCTGGACGAGGCGGTGAAAGAGCAGCCTGACAACTGGCGGGCTCAAGGTATGCGCATTTCTCTCATGGTGGACTCCGGAAAACCGGAACAGATCGACCAGGCTATCGCTCTAGCCAAAGCTTTGGCGCAGAAGCGGCCCTCTGATGGGCGTTTTCCGGCACTACTGGCGCGCGGTTATACATGGAAAGGCGACACGCAATTGGCGGCTTCGTATTATCAGCTGGCAGCGCGTCTCGATCGACAGTTCCTGGAGCCTCGCATCGCATTAGCGCAAATCAGCAAAGAGAAGCGCGACTTCTCGGGCATATTCCGGTACACCGAGCAGGTGCTGGAGGTTGCTCCGCAGGATATGCAGGCGCGACTGCTGCACGCGTGGGGATGGATGGGCGAGGGCCTCTTCGCCGATGCGGATAACGAGATGCAGTCGCTGCTGAGAGACTTTCCGGACTCAGACGATGTGAAACTCCAGGCCGGACTGCTCTATCTGACGGAAAAGAAGACTCGAGCCTCGATTGCTGTCTTTGAAAAACTGCTGCTATCCCGCCCGGGCGATCAACGCATCCTTGCCGCCCTTGCCACGGCTTATGTGCAGCAGGGGTCACCCGACGCCGCGATTCAGTTAATCGTCCGCGAGGTGCAAAAGGATCCTGCATCCGATTCCAAAAGGCAGCTTCTGGCCAACCTGGCGGAAAAGCTGGGCAGGTTTGACCTTGCGCTCCAGCAGTTTAAAGCTTTGTCCGAAGCTCATCCTGAGGTTTCCGAATATCATTTCGAGATCGGCAAACTTTACGAGTTCGCCGGCGATAAGGCAAATGCCGTGCGGAGTTTCGAAGCCGCGCAGCGCCTGGCCCCTCAGGACGCAACCAAGGAGGGCCGCCTCGCTCTGTCCTACTATTCAGCGGGGTTGATGGATCAGGCGGACGCCGCGTATGCCCGTTCCGTGGCCTTGAACCCGAACGATCCTGTCTTACTGAATAATCGAGCTTACTTCCTCGCTGAAACCGGCAAGAACCCGGACGAGGCGTTACACCTAGTGCAAAGTGCCCTCCTGAAGATTCCCGACAATCCCGCTCTGCTGGATACGTTGGCGTTCAGTTACATCAAGAAGAAAAGCGTTGACAACGCCAGGACTATTTTGAACCGGCTGGTGCATGACTATCCCGATGAGCCAATGTTTCGCTATCATTTGGCAATGGCTTTGGCGCAAAGAGGAGACCGGGCTGCCGCCATCAAAGAATTAGAAGCGAGTCTCACAAAACATCCTTCGAAAGAAGACCAGATTAAGATCAGAGACTTGTTGTCTAAGCTGGGATAGTTCCGCCACGCCATTTGGACTCTTGTCGGAACCCGACTTGTCGATGGAAACTCATTCGCTAACATCCTCCTACTCGCCGGCACGCGGTGTGCATCTTGACCGCATCACATGGCTTCTCTGTGGCCTTTTGGGCGTGCTGCTGCTGGCCGTATACTTCCCTACCCTGAAATGGACGCTGCAGGTTCTTCTATCGAGCGATGACATGGCCCATGGCCTGTTCGCTCCGTTGCTGGCGGCTTATATCGTGTGGCAGAAGCGCGCCGCAATTCTGGCTGATCCGGCGGCTCCCAATGTCTGGGGGGTCGTTATCATTGTCCTGGCCGGCATCGCGGGCGTGATCGCCTCCTTGGGCACTTCCTCGACACTGTTGCGGTTTGCGTTCATGGCCTCTCTGGCGGGCTGCATTGTGCTGGCGGGCGGCTTTACTGCGCTCTCCCGGCTCAGATTCCCTGTTCTGCTTCTGTTCTTTGCTTTTCCCATTCCCCAATTGCTGTATGCCGAAATGACGGCTCCGCTCCAATCACTGGCGACCCTCCTATCCAAGCAGGTGTTAGAGATTGTGGGCTTCAGCGTAGTCCGCGAGGGGAATCTGCTGGAGTTGCCTCACTACCATCTCTCCATTGTGGAAGCGTGCAGCGGCATTCGTTCCCTGTTGACACTCGCGTTCTTCTGCGTGTTGTATGCCTACTTCCTGGAACAGAAACTGTGGCAGCGGATCATGGTTGTAGCGCTCAGTGTTCCCTCTGCGCTGCTGTTAAACGTCGTGCGAATCACCGCGACAGGCGTGCTGGGGGAATGGCGCCCGGAGTTGACCCACGGAATTTATCATGAAGGCCTCGGCTGGGCCTGTCTGGCTCTGGCTTTCGCGCTGGTGTTATTTTTCCGTTGGGCATTACATGGGGGGTTAGGCTATGTCAACCGGCGCCTTGAATCTTCCCGATAAAGTCGCGCAGATGAGCGCCGCGCGCCGAAAACTGCTTGTCTCGGGAATCCTTGTGCTAATTGTGCAGGGGACTCTGATATCTCTCTTGTCACGGCCCCAGTACCTTCCGTCGCCGCCGGCTCTCTCCGGGTTTGCGGGAGGAATCGGCACGTGGGAAGAAAATGGAGATTCCAGCCTGGATCCCGCCGTGTATGAGATGCTCGCACCCGACGATTACCTCAACCGGAACTACTTCGACCGAACCACCCACGCGTATCTGAACCTGTTCATCGCTTACTACAAAACGCAATATAAGTCCAAGGGAGCGCATGATCCCAAGATCTGCCTGCCTGGATCCGGGTTCAATCCAATTACTTCCAAAGTGATACAAATTTCAACCGGCTTGGGGACTATCTCCGCCAACTATTATCTTGTGGCCAAGGATTCCGCCAAGGACGTAGTCGTATATTGGTTTCAAACTCATGACAGATCATTAACCGACGACCAAGGGCTCCATTTCAGGCGGCTTTTGGAGACATTTACAGCCAGCCGCACCGATATGGCACTGGTCCGGGTTGTCGTCCCGGTCGATGGGGAAAATCTCTCAGCCTCTACGGATCAGGCCGTTGGATTCGTGCGATCGGCTTATCCCGGGATAATGCGGCAATTCCCTGCCCGAGAGGGCGCGCATTGACGTATTTGAGTCTTTCGTGATTCCACAGGTGCTGCCATAATAGGTTAATTCAAATGATGGGTAATAATTCTCCGATGCGCCCGTTGCTGGCGTGCGCTCTTGCTATCCTACTACTCCCACTGCAACTTCCGGCGAGAGCAAAGAAAGCCAAGTCCAACAGCGACACCATACATTCCGCCGGTCTAAAACTCTATGTCTTAGAAGGCAAAGATGCAGTGAACTTCATTCCCGACCGAAAGGGGACAACTCCTGTCGTGGAGGTTCGCGATGACAATGATCTCCCTGTGGAAAACGTTAATGTGGAATATCGGCTTCCTGAAAGCGGACCGGGCGGAGAATTTGAGGACGGTAAGCATATAAAAACAGTCCTCAGCAACACCGCCGGACAAACGCAGGCGCCTTTCACGGTGAACGATAAGCCTGGGTCTTTTTCCATTCAGGTGACAGCCAAAATCGATACGCGCCTGGGAACCACGGTTATTCCCCAGTCGAACTCCTTGAAGGCTTTGGAAGGCGGTGTCGGCGCCAGGAACCATCGGTGGTACAAAGATTGGCGGGTTCTTACCATTGCCGGAGCCGCGGTAGCCGTTACGGCCGTGCTTCTTGCGACGCGCAAAAGCAGCAGCAGTTCTTCTTCAACAACCGTAGTTCTGACTCCCGGCGGCCCCGTTTTCGGCGCTCCTCATTAAGACTTTAGGCCCATGTACATTCCGAAATTATTCATGATTCGCGGCCTTCATCAGGCCGCTTTGCTGATAGCTTTCGCTTCAGCACTGCCCTCTCTTTTGCCGGCGCAGGCCACAGCCGTTAGTGGCCCCTCGGTAGCGTACGTTTTTGACGCGCCGACGTCCAGTATTCGCCCTTTGATCGGCGTGGCGGGGTCCTCATTTCTGGGAGATCCCTCGCTAACCGGCCTGCAATTTGCAGCTGTCGCCCCCAACGGAGTTGCCGCGATTGCCGCCTGGGGAGACCGCGTGGAGTGGATCACCGATCTCAGCAATTATCCGCAGAGCAGCTCCGTCATTGGGGGTGCTCTCGCCAGTCCCGACCAAATCTTATGGGATCGTAAGTCCTCCGCGGTTGTGGTCTTCTCCTCGAGCAGCGGCCAATTGCAATTTATTCAGCTTGCCGGAGGGGTTCCGGCACTGCAAAACGTCGTTCGGCCGGATTCCTGTCTGGGCTCGGTGAAATTGCTGGCGGCCGACGCCGCGAACGGAATTGCCGCAGTGGGCTGCACTCCGGCGCCGGATGCCCCTGACTCTCAGAATCTGTTCTTCCTGCAAATGGATTCCAGCGCCAGGCTGGTCCAAACGCCTGACGCTCCGGTTTCGGCGGCATTCGCCGAAAATGGCTCTTTTTATATCGCTGGCAGGAATTCCACGATTGCCGTGGTGGGAAACGCCGCAACGGACAGCAGCGCGCAGCTTTTATTTTCCGAACCGGACGCGCAGAACGGCGCGTCCGCCATTCTCGTGCAGAGCGCGGCACAGCTCCTTTACTCTGCGGACAGCGTACAGCGCCGCATCCGCGTTTACGACCTGGGCAGTTTCGCGAAGGTGGACGACTTGCCGCTCGATTGGCTGCCCATGCAATTCCAACCATTTCCGTCCAATTCTTTCCTGATCAACACTCGATCTAAAGCCTCCGAGCCGATGATTCTCTTGCAAACGGCTCCCAAACGCGCCCTGCTCTTCGTCCCGGCCGGAGAATGATTATGTCTAAACCTTTTTTATCTATTCTCCCCGTGTTCTTGGCGGCAAGTCTAACGCCGGCGCTCGCGCAACAACAAACTGCGTTCACCTTGCGCATACAGCAGGGCCAGAACAGCTTCCAGGTAGCCAACGGCCAGACGCTGAGTTTTTCCGCCACTGCAGTCGGACAAGCCTCTACTCTGACGTTGACCGGAACTTATGCCGGAACGACTACCGCCGTAATTTCCAGCCAACCGCAAATCCTGGGAAATCCCGAATTCACCATCGGTTCGATTGGCAATACGCCGCTCACGCTCGCTCCCGGAGCTACCTTCAAATTGGACATCACCTATAAGCCCACTACCGGTAGTTCCTCGGTGGCTCAACTGGTGATTAACTTCGCCCAGACCTCGGCAACTGCCGGCCAGCCATCCGTGAACGGGAATATTACCCTGAACCTTACTGGCGTGGCACCGAATTTTTCGGTGAATTACGTGCTTCCGCCAAGCAATAACGTCACGCCGATTCTGGACGGGGGCACGGTTACCTTCCCCCCTACTCTCATCAATACAACTAACTCTGCAACCATCGTGATCGCGAATACCGGGACTGGCCCTAGCACCATCAACTCCGTAACTGTTTCCGGAACAGCTTTTCAACTGCAGGGCTTAGGACTGCTTCCGGCCGCAATCTCGGCGGGAGGCACCGGCTCCTTTGTCGTCAAATACACTCCCGTGAACCCCGGAGCGGACACCGGAACCTTAACCCTCGGTTTCCCCGGCCAGACTTTTACCATCAATCTTACGGGATCGGCTACCAGTTCCATCGTTTCCTATCAGGAGATAACTGGCCAGACTGTCACGCCCTTGACGGCGGGACAGCAGATTACCTTACCCGATACCTCGGTCGGCGTGCCAAGTTCCGTCGCGATTCAGGTGCAGAACACCGGTACCGCGTCCGCTACCATCAACTCGGTTAGCTTCTCCGGCGTCGGTTTCACTCTAACCAACGTGCCAATTCTGCCGATCGCACTGGTCTCGGGCGGATCATTTACCTTCAATCTGAACTTCACGCCGACACAAGTCGGTCCCGCGACGGGGACCTTGACCATCGGGCCTGATCGTTTTCTATTGTCCTCAAACGGCATTGGCGCGCAATTGACATATTCCTATACGGGATCGTCGGGTGCGACCGTCACCGTGCAGCCGCCGCAAGGGACCGTCTTGTTCAGTTCGGTTCCGCTTGCGCAGAGTTCCTCCACCGCGTTCACCGTGACCAACACCGGCAGCAGCGCGGCCACGATCACCAATGTCGGGATTGTAGGTTCCGCGGGTTTCACGCTGAGTCTGCCGCCTCTGCCTGTAACGCTTGCGCCCGGCGCATCGTACAGCTTTACGGTTAAGTTCTCGCCGCTTGTCCAGGGATTGAATACTGCCAACCTGCTGATCAACGGGCAGTCTTTTGTCCTTTCCGCCTTCGGCACAAGCGTACCCACTCTGCCGCAGTTTCAGATTACCGGTCTCAGTGGGCAGCTCCAGCCGTTTACGCAGCCCGCCCTCGGCGTCACGCTCGCCCAGCCGTATCCCTTGGATGTGAATGGAACCTTGACGATGGGCGTAAGCTCCACGGTGTTCGCGACGGATCCATCTGTCCAATTCGCCACCGGCGGCCGTTCTGTTTCGTTTACGATTCCGGCCGGCGCCACCCAGGCGACGTTCTTGAACGGCTCCACACAGCTTCAATTGCAAACGGGTACCGTCGCGGAAACCATCAACATCGGTGCGTCGTTCGCCACGGCAGGCGGTGTAACGGTTACGTCGCCGAATACCGCGCCGTTGGTCGTAAACGTCCCACGGAGCGCGCCCACTCTGATTAGCGTGGCGCAACAAAACTTTACCACCTCCGGGTTTACCATCCTGGTCACGGGGTATTCGACCACCCGTACTCTGAGCAAAGTGAATTTGCAATTCACTGGCGCACCCGGCCTGACGCTTTCGGGAGCCAGCTTCACTGTTGACGTTACACAGGCCGCTACCTTCTGGTTCAGCGGCTCTACTTCGCAACCTTTTGGGGGCCTCTTTGCGATATCCATTCCGGTGAATGTCAAAGTGACCGGTGGAACCGCTCCGACCACGTTGTCCGGGCAGTTTACTGTGACCGCTACTGCCACCAATGACGTCGGGACCTCTAATTCAGTCACGCAGTAGCGGATCCGCTATGGTTTCCATCCTGGTTCCCGCCTATAACGCCGGTCCCTGGATTCGCCAATGTCTGGATAGCGCGCTCGCCCAGACATATTCCGCTACCGAAGTGATCGTGGTGGACGACGGTTCCACGGATGGAACCGCGGAAGCAGTGCGCTCGTACGGCAACCGTGTCCGTTTTATCGAGAGCCCACATGAGGGTGGAAATGCCGCCCGCAACAAACTGCTGGAGCTGGCACGCGGGGAATGGCTGCAGTATCTTGATGCCGACGACTACTTGTTGCCTCACAAGGTCGCGGACCAGATGAAGCGGGTGGAGCAAAATCTCGACCTGGATATTGTCTACTCGCCCGTGATTCTGCGCGATGAGGGCAACGGTTCCGAGCGTCTGCTCGCCATGAGCGCGACCGCTGATCTCCCGTTACATTACATCCGCTGGAGCGCGCTCAATACCAATGGGTTTCTCTGGCGACGTTCGAGTGTCTCGGAAGTAGGCGGTTGGAAACTCGATCAAGCCGCCTGCCAGGAGCATGAACTGTTGTTCCGGATGATGGAAGCGGGCAAGCGGTTCAGCTTGGTAAATCAGCCCGGCGCGGTGTACCGGAT
>JAOAPQ010000450.1 GCA_025462965.1 Bryobacterales bacterium | reverse complement strand
CGCCTCAGGAGAATGGCGCGCCACGTCCCGGCGCGGGACCGCGCGCGCCGCAATATGCCATCGTCTCCACCACGGTCGCGGTCAAGGCGGGTGACGGCCTGCTGCGGCTCGCCGGAATGGAAGTGCGCGTCGATCCCGCCGCCGAATGGAAGCAGATGTACCACGAGGCATGGAGCATCGAGCGCAGCTTTTTCTATGATCCGCATTTCCACGGGCTGGACATCGCAGCCGCGGAGAAAAAGTACGAGCCGTACCTGGATTCGCTCGCTTCGCGCGCAGATCTGAACTACATCTTCCAGGAGATGCTGGGTGAGTTCACGGTGGGCCATATGCGCGGAAACGGCGGCAATATCCCCAGTCCGCGCCATGTCCCCGGAGGCTTGCTCGGAGCCGATTATGAAATCGCGAACGGGCGTTACAAGCTGAAGCGGATCTATTCCGGCGAGAGCTGGAATCCGCAACTGCGATCGCCGCTGGTTCAGCCGGGCGTGAAGGTGGAAGCAGGCGATTACATCCTCGCGATCAACGGCCAGGATCTCACGGCGGCGGACGATATCTCGCGCCTGCTGGAAGACACGGCGAATAAGACCGTGGTGCTCAAAGTAGCATCGGACGCGGCGGGCGCGAATGCGCATGAGATTTCCGTTGTGCCCGTCGCGACCGAGCAGCCGCTTCGCAATCTTGCGTGGATCGAAGAGAACCGCCGTAAAGTCGATCAGCTCAGCGGGGGCAAGCTGGCGTACGTGTACATGCCGGATACCGGGCAAGGCGGGCTCACCAGTTTCAACCGGTATTTCTTCGCTCAGACGGACCGCAAAGGCGTAATTCTCGACGAGCGATTCAACGCCGGCGGCCAGGTGGCGGACTACGTGATCGAGGTGCTGCGCCGGCCGCTGCTGAGCTACTGGGCGCCGCGCTATGGGGATATTTACAAGACGCCGGCCGGTTCCATCCAGGGTCCGAAGGTGATGATCGTCAACGAATTCGCCGGTTCGGGCGGCGACGCGATGCCTTGGCTGTTCCACAACCAGCAGCTAGGGACGCTGGTGGGCAAGCGGACCTGGGGCGGGCTTGTGGGTGTCGGCGGATATCCGGTGCTGATGGACGGCGGCAACATCACCGCGCCAAGCTTCGGCTTCTTCAGCCCGAAAGGCGAGTGGGACGTGGAGAACCACGGCGTCGCGCCCGATGTGGAAGTGGAGCTGAACCCGATGCAGGTGGCGCAGGGCCACGACCCGCAACTGGAGCGCGCGGTAAGTATCGCGATGGAACAGTTGCAGAAGAATCCCGCGCCGGAGCCCCGGAAGCCGGAGTATCCGAACTATCACCCTGTTTCGAAGAGCAAATCGAAGGAGACGGTGAAGGCGGGCGTGGAATGATTCAAAAGGTCTGTCGTCCCGCTATCTTGCGAATCAACAACTCGGCGAGAACCGGCGAGATCCGCGCCGCGACATCCAGGAGCCAGTAGTCCGACCCAATCACTATGCGGCAAGGGTTATTCCTGAGCCTATCGATGGCGCGGCGCGCGACCAGTTCCAAAGGCAGACCGCGGCCTTCCAGGAATGCCACCTCTTTCGCGCGCTGTTCCTCTGAGCCCGCGGCGCCCGCGCGGACGAGGTTGGTGTTCAACGGTCCCGGATAGAGTACGGTGACGCCGATGTTCGTGGCGGCGCACTCCAAGCGCAGGCACTCTGAGAAAGCCCGCACGGCGGCTTTGGATGCGGCGTACGCGGTTTTTCCCGGGTAGCCGAGCCATGCGAATGAACTGGCGACATTTACAATCCGGCCACCCGGCCGGGAACTGAGAATCGGGAGAAAGGCGCGGCAGGCGTAGACGACGCCGAGGAAATTCACCCGGATGACCATCTCGAAGGCTGCGGGATCCGTTCTGTCGAAAGGCGCGGAGATCGAGATGCCGGCGTTGTTGATGAGAAGGTCGACGCGGCCGTGCTGCGCGAGGATGTCGGTTGAGACTTGTTCCAGAGCAGGTTCGCATCCGACATCGGCCTGGTGCATCGTTACTGTGGTTCCGCGGGCCGAGAGTTCGCGGGCAGTGATTGCGAGCGTGTTGGCATCAAGGTCGATCAGTGCGATATGGCATCCGCGTCGGGCGAGTTCCGCGGCCAGAGCTCGACCGAGCCCGCCGGCGCCTCCGGTGATGACCGCCACCTTCCCGATGTACGCTCGTCTCACGGCTTTCCATGCTGAAAGCCTGCGCTACACTCCTCGCGCAGCCATTTCACGAAAGCGTTTTGCGCGGCTCCGGCGACGTGCCGGCGCACGCGGATGTAACCGACGCGGCGAAATGCTTCCCGCTCCAGCGGCAGCAGCCGGCACTCACCGGCCGCGCGCGCCGCCATCTCCGGAACCAGCGTGATCCCGAGGCCCGCGGCGACCAGTGGGAAGATGCTCGAGAATTGATCCGTCTCAAACATGGGATGGAAAGGCATTCGCGCCCGGCTACAGACGCGCAACGCGTCGTCGCGGAAGCAATGGCCCTCCTTCAGCAACAGCATTTTCTCACCGCGCAGCTCGGCGAGTTTCACGTTCGGCTGGGAGGCCAGCCGGTGTCCCTTCCCGACGGCCACCCGGATCGGCTCGCGGAACAACTCCGAGCACAGCATTTCCGGGCTGTTTACGGGAAGCCCCACCAAGGCCAAATCCAGCTTTCCGGCCTGCAGCAGATCAATGAGTTTCTGAGTTGTCTCTTCCACCAGGCGCAGCTCGACATCGGGAAATCGCGCGGCGAAGGCACCCAGGCGGGGCGACAGGAAATACGGCGTGAGCGTCGGGATGCAGCCGACCGAGAGGTGGCCGCCCACGCCCCGCCGCAAAGATTCGAGCGTGCTTCGCGCTTCATTGACCTCGCGAAGAATCGCCTGCGCCTGCGGCAAGAGAGTGCGGCCGTACTCGGTTAACTGAACGGTCCTGCTGAGCCGGTCGAATAATTTCGCGCCGAGGGTCGTTTCGAGCTTTACGATCTGCTGGGATAACGAAGGCTGCGCGACACCCTCCTCGACGGCAGCCTTGGTAAAGCTGCCGGTCCGCGCGACCGCGCAAAAGTATCGGAGCTGGTGGAATTCCATAGGATTTGCCTATCGTTATGATTGCAAATCGGCTATAGCGGTGTTTCGGGAATTGAATATGCTTTGGGTAGATCTATGCCAACTGACAA
>JAOAPQ010000449.1 GCA_025462965.1 Bryobacterales bacterium | reverse complement strand
ATCGCCAACACAGCGCAGATCGAAGCCTCGAAGGCCAGTGTCGAAACGGCCAAGGCGCAGATTGAGGCGAGCAGCGCGGCGGTGCAGGCAGCTCAGGCCGCGGTGGATGCGGCCAAAGTGAATACCGGCTTCACGCACCTGAACTCGCCGATCAATGGGATCGCCGGGGTGGCTCAGGTGCAGGTAGGCAACCTTGTCACTGCCACCAGTGGAGTGATTACCACGGTTTCGACCCTCGATCCGATTAAGGAGAACTTCACGGTCGGGGAGCAGGAGTATCTGAGCTTGACGCGCGGAGGCGGAAACGATCTGTCGAAGGTGCCGCTCGAGTTGATCCTGGCCGATGGAAGCACCTATCCGCGCAAGGGTAAATTCTCATTCGCGGATCGCCAGGTGAGTCAGAATACCGGCGCGATCCAGTTGACGGGGCTCTTCCCGAATCCCGGGAACAGACTGCGGCCAGGCCAATACGGCAAGCTCCGAGCAGCCGTTGGAACCAGCACTAGTGCGCTCCTCATTCCGCAGCGCGCAGTGACGGAACTGCAAGGTGTTTATCAGGTAGCCGTCGTGGACAGCGCAAACAAAATCGGAATTCGGAACGTGAAACTCGGCGACCGGAGCGGCTCGATGTGGATCGTTGCCGGAGGGCTAAAGGCGGGCGAGCGCGTGGTAGCCGAGGGCGTCCAGAACGTTCGGCCCGGCACACAAGTAAGCCCGAAGCCGTTTGTGGAGAAAAACTGAGATGTCTAAATTCTTCATCAACCGTCCCATAGTGGCTATCGTTATCGCAATTCTGACGGTGATCGTGGGGGCGGTCTCTATCGAAACCTTGCCGGTAGCTCAATTTCCGAATATCGTACCGCCGGAGATTCAGCTTCAAGCCACGTACGTCGGCGCGGATGCTCAGACACTGGAGCAGGCCGTCGCCACTCCCATCGAACAGCAGGTCAATGGCGTGGACAACATGAACTACATGTATTCCTTAAACGCCACAGCTAACTCGCAGACAACGCTGATTGTGGATTTTGATGTCAAAACGGACCCGAATACGGATCTGGTTCTCACTCAGTCGCGCGAGAACCTGGCCACCGGCCAGCTCCCGAATGAGGTGAACACTTACGGGGTCACCATCAAGAAGTCACTGACTGCTCCACTCATGCTGATCTCCCTGTTCTCGCCACACGATACTCACGATGCGGAATTCATGGCCAATTACGCCTATATCAATCTCAACGATCCCATCGCACGCTCATACGGTATCGGCCAGTCGCAGATTTTCGGTGCGGGGCAGTATGCCATGAGGCTTTGGGTGAAGCCCGATCAATTGGCGAAGCTGGGCATCACGGTCACCGATATCGTCAACGCCGTCCAGGCGCAGAGCACGGTGAACCCTGCCGGCCAGGTTGGCGGCGAGCCGGCTCCCGGCAACCAGCAATTCACCTATTCCGTGCTTGCCCAGGGCCGCCTGACTACGCCGGAGCAATTCGGAAACGTCATAGTGCGTGAAGACCCGAATGGCGGAATCGTCCGAGTGAAGGACGTCGCGCGCATCGAGCTGGGCTCTAACGACTACAGCATTGTCAGCCGCATGAATGGTAAGAGCGCCGCAATCCTCGCGGTCTATCAGCTGCCCGGCTCCAACGCGGTCCAGGCGGCGGCCGGCGTGCGGAAGCTGATGGCCCAGATGAAACAGCGGTTTCCGCAAGACGTAGATTACGTGATATCGCTCGACCAGACCAGCGCAGTCACGGAAGGCATGAAGGAAATCGTCAAGACCCTTGTGATCTCGATCATGTTCGTGATCCTTGTGGTCTACCTCTTCCTCCAGGACTGGCGCGCTACGCTGATCCCGTTCCTGGCGGTGCCGGTCGCGCTGGTGGGCACGTTTCTCTTCTTCCCTCTATTCGGTTTCTCCATCAATACGCTTTCGTTATTCGGGTTGGTCCTTGCCATCGGCCTGGTGGTGGATGACGCCATTGTCGTCGTCGAAGGCGTACAACACCACATCGAGGCGGGCCTGGCTCCAAGGGACGCGGCCCGAAAGGCAATGGATGAACTCTCCGGCCCGGTCGTCGGTATTGCTCTGGTTCTCTCATCGGTGTTTGTGCCGACAGCCTTCATCCCGGGCATCACCGGACGGCTCTATCAGCAATTTGCGGTCACCATCGCCATCTCGGTGATACTCTCGGCCTTCAACGCGCTTACGCTGAGCCCCGCCCTTGCCGGACTGCTGCTTCGGCCTAAGAAGGAGAGCCGGGGACTGCTCCGAAGGTTCTTTGACTGGTTCAATCGTATTTTCGAACGCACCACGAATGGCTATGTCCGTCTGTCCGGCGTGCTTGTTCGCAGAAGCGTCCTGGCGCTGGTGGCGGTACTGGCCTTCGGCGCTGCCGGGGTGTTCTTTAGCAACCGGGTGCCATCCAGCTTCCTTCCCGATGAAGACCAGGGATACTTTTTCATTAATATGCAGCTTCCGAATGCCGCTTCGCTGGAGCGAACGGCAGCGGTATCGAGAGATGTCGAGAAAATCCTGGCTGCCACGCCCGGAGTTCAGTACACCAGCAGCGTTGTTGGCTTCAGCTTGCTCAGCTTCGTCCGGACCAGCTACAACGCCTTCTATTTCGTCACTCTGAAGCCATGGGGCGACCGTAAAACCAAGGAGCAGCAATTTCAGGAAATCAAGGCGCACCTGAACCAGCAGCTCGCCGGGTTACCGCAAGGAACCGTCTTCAGCTTCTCGCCGCCGGCGATCCCCGGCGTCGGCACGTCCGGCGGGTTTACGTTCGTGCTGGAGGACCGTGCGGGGCGTGATGTCCCGTTCCTGGCGAGCAACATGAACAAGTTCATGGCCGCCGCTCGCAAGCGTCCGGAAATTGGCCTGATCACCACGACGTTTCTGGCGGGCGTGCCGCAAAAGTTCGTCGATGTCGATCGGGAGAAAGTGCTGAAGCAGGGTGTGGCCGTTGGCGATGTTTACAGGACCATCCAGGCTTTCATGGGAGGGTTGTTCATCAACTACTTCAACGATTTCGGCCGCACATGGCAGGTCTACGTGGAGGCCGAAGCGCCTTACCGGTCGAACCTTGAGAATGCTGGGCAGTTCTATGTGCGCAACAGCAGGGGGGAGATGGCGCCGCTTTCCGCCCTGACGAAGTTCGAGTCGCGCGACGGCCCGGAATTCACCATGCGCTACAACGAGTACCGCTCGGCGGAAATAATCGGCAACGCCGCGCCCGGCTACAGCTCAGACCAGGCCACGGCGGCCCTGGAGGACGTCTTCAGACAAACCATGCCAGGGGAAATGGGCTATGACTACATGGGCATGTCCTATCAGGAGCAGCAGGCACGGCAAGGGATCTCGCCTTCCTTCATCTTCGGGTTTTCGCTGTTATTCGTGTTCCTGATTCTGGCGGGGCTCTACGAAAGCTGGTCGCTGCCGTTCAGCGTGCTTTTGAGCACGCCGGTAGCGGTGTTCGGCGCCTTCGCGGTCTTGTGGCTGCGCCGCGTTCTGCTCTCAGCATTCCTGCCGGCTTACATGGTTCAGATTGAAAACGATGTCTACTCCCAAATCGGCATGGTGATGCTGATCGGCCTCGCCGCTAAGAATGCCATTCTGATTGTCGAGTTCGCCAAGGAGCAATTCGAGAAAGGCACGTCCCTGGTGGATGCCGCTCTCGAAGGGGCGAGGCGCCGCCTCCGTCCTATTGTGATGACGTCGTTTGCATTCATACTCGGATGCGTGCCGCTTTGGACCGCGTCCGGCGCCGGTTCGGTGTCTCGCCAGATTATGGGCACTACCGTGATTGGCGGCATGTTGGCGGCGAGCGCTATCGGCATCTTCTTCATACCTGCAATCTTCTACCTGGTCGAGAAGGTCTCGGGCGCAGCACGGGCGCAAGGAGGCGCGCCTGAGATGCTTCCCTCACCTGGGCACGGAGACTGACATGAATTACCGGGTGACTGCCGTTTTGATTGCCGCGGGCTGCATGGCTGGCTGCACGGTCGGGCCGAATTATCACCGCCCCGCCGTGCAGGTGCCGCAGAATTTCCGCGCTCCGGACCCGCTTCCCCCGGCGCAGGCTACGTCGCTGGCGGATCTCAAGTGGTGGGAAGTCTTCAAAGACGAAAAACTCCAGGATCTGATTCGCTCCGCGCTCGCCGCGAACTACGATCTTCGCACCGCTGTGGCTCGCGTGGAAGAGGCGCGCGGCAACCTCGGCATAACGCGCTCGAACCAATTCCCGCAGGTCAGCGCAAGTGGAGATCTTGAAATTACCCGCCTTTCTAGAAATGGCCAATTTCCGCTGCCGACCTCGCTCGTGCCTAACCAAAACCGGAATTGGGGCTCGGCGGGGTTGAATCTTCTTTCGTTCGAACTCGACATCTGGGGACGGCTTCGGCGCGCCACGGAGGCTGCTCGCGCGAACCTGCTGAACGCGGACGACA
>JAOAPQ010000437.1 GCA_025462965.1 Bryobacterales bacterium | reverse complement strand
CAGATTGGTAAGCGCACGGTCGAGCGTCTGTTTTTTCTTGAGAACACCTTCGAAGAGATCGCCGACACGATCGAAACGCTCGGGCGCTGTCTTCATCGTGAACTGCGCGGGCGACAAGCCTTTTTTGACTTCGCGCCACTCGAGCGGCGTGGAAACCGGTGCGCCGGCATATGCACGCACCGAGTAGGGGGCGGCGATGGTTTTCCCCTCGCCGTTCTGAAGATAATCGAAGTAGACCTTGTTCTTCTGCCGCTTTTCCACCGAACGCGGTGTGGTGAAAAGATCCGGCCTTTCCGCTGCCGCTATGCGCGCAAGCACCTCGGCGAATGATTTTGTCTCCTCGTAGGTATAGTGCGGCTCCACGGGAATATAGATATGCATGCCACGGCCGCCGGTGGTCTTCGGGTAGCCTTCCAGTTCCAGCTTGTCGAGAGTACGCCGCACCAGGAGCGCCGCTTCCACAATCTTGTCGTATTCACAATCCTGTGGATCGAGATCAATCAGGACCCAGTCGGGATTCTCGAGCGAACCGACGCGGCTCATCCAGGGGTTCTGATCGATGCAGCCCTGATTCGTCAGGAACAGCAGCGCGGCGCGATTTTCCACGAGCACGTAGCGGATCGGCCCTGGCGCTTTCTTGGGGTCGCGGTGCCCGCTGTCGATGTATTCAAAACGCAGCCAGCTCGGGTAACTGGCAGGAGAATCCTTCTGAAAGAAGTAATCTTCTCCGATGCCGTTCGGATAGCGTTTGAGCGAAAGCGGCCGGTCTTTCAAGTGGGGTAGCAGCAGGTCGGAAACCCCGTTGTAGTAGTTCAGCAGATCGCGCTTGGTATAGCCGTCGCTGGGGAACAGGACCTTGTTGAGGTGCGTCAGCTTCAGCTCGTGGCCGTCCACCGTGATCCGGGCCTCCTCCGCTGTTCCGGAAAGAAGGGGAGCCTTTTTCACCTTGGGCGCGGGCTTGGGATCTGCTTCTTCGTCCGGTTCTTCTCCCGGCTCGACCGGAATCTCGCGGACACAGTCTTCCGGACTCACGTCCGCACGCAAGCCCAGAAACACGGGCGCGCGCAGGCGCCCGTCCTCAGTCCAGTTCGAGAACTTTACTTCGCATACCAGCTCCGGGCGAACCCAAGTGATATCGCCCGGGATCTTCGTCTTCGCGGAGAAGGGCGAGCGTGGGGTGACAAGCGGTTTGAGCCGCTCATACACCTCAACGATCGTTTTCCGGTCGAAGCCGGTACCCACATTGCCGGCATATGTCAGCTTCTTATTCACATAAACGCCGAGCACCAGCGCTCCGAAATAGTCCCGCTCGCCCTTCGTGAAGCCGCAAATGACGAACTCCTGCTGCGAGACGAGCTTGATCTTTACCCAATCGGAACTGCGCCGCGATTGGTAGGTGCTGGTGAGGCACTTCGCCATGAGCCCTTCGAGCCCTTGTTCGCGCGCAGCCGTGAGAACCTGTCCTTCGTCGTTCGGGAAATGCTCGGAGTAACGGATCGTCGCGTCCGTCTTCAGAATGGAGCGCAGCATCTCCTTCCGGTCGGCGAGCGGCGTATTTCGAAGATCGCGCCCGTCGATATAGAGGAGATCGAACAGGAACAACGTCACCGGCTGTTTGCGCGCCATGAGGGCGATCGCGGCCGCGTCCTGGTTCATGATCCGAGGCTGAATCAGCGAAAACCGCGACACGCCGTGTGCGTCCAGCACGGCGATCTCGCCATCCACAATCACCTGATTCCCGGCGAGTTGGCGCGGCAAGGCCGCCAGTTCCGGATACTGGCGCTCGCACCGGTTGCCGTTGCGCGTAAAGATCTGCAGGTCGCCGTTGTCGATGAAACAGAGCGAGCGCACCCCATCCCATTTGATTTCCAGAACCCACTCAGGACCCGTTGGCGGATGCGCTGCGAGCACGGCGGCCATGGGTTTGAAGAACCCCGGCATGGGATCCGATCCCTGTCTCGCCGTCTTTTTCGGCACCGGTTTGGACGACTTCGCTTCACCTTTCGCGGACAAGGCTTTTGCGGGCAAGTCCTTGGCGATCTCCTCTTGCGAGCGGCCGGTCTTCACGCTGCGGGCGGAGTCTTCCACGTCCCAACCGGGGCGGGCTTCGGCGTCTTTCTTCTTGAGAAGAAGCCATTCGTTGCCTTTGCCTCGGCCGTGCATCTTCACGAGCGCGAATTCCCCTTTGAGCTTTTCGCCGAAGAGGCGAAATTTCAGGTCGCCCCGTGCGATCTGGTCGCGGGCGGGGAGATCTCCGATCAGCTCATAGGTGCCGCGATCCCAAAGCATCACGCTGCCGCCCCCATAATTGCCCGCCGGGATGTTGCCTTCGAAATCGCCGTAATCGAGCGGGTGGTCTTCCACCATTGCCGCCAGGCGCTTTGGCGCGGGATCGAGAGTCGGACCTTTCGGGACGGCCCAGGATTTCAACGTGCCGTCGATTTCCAGGCGGAAATCGTAATGGAGGCGGGTCGCGTTGTGGCGTTGAATGAAAAAGCGTTGATCGTGACTCTTGGAGATCTTAGACGGCTTAGGTTCCGGGGTCTTGTCGAAGTGGCGCTTGCGGGAGTATTCTTCGAGGGACATAGAAAAAACACCGGCAACAGGATGGCCGGTGTTACCCTTGGCTGGCTTCCCAGTGTTTCTTTTCTTCCGAGATGCAATAGGCGACTATGTCGCGATAGAAACCTTCTACTGTGGGCCCATCGAGCCCGGCTTGCTCCGCCCAATCGCGTCTTGTATTAAGCACCGCCTGGACGCGATCCGGAGCGGCTACGGCCGTAGCGCTGGTCTTAAACTTCGCCGCCGCCCGTACGCAACCCACGCGCTGCGCGAGCAAAGCGATGATCTGCCGATCGATTGCGTCCATCTGCTCGCGGATTTCAATCAGGCTGCCATACTCTTCTGGCTTTTTGTTCATTTGCAAATTCATTCTAAACTGAAGAGGAACCATGGACAATCCCAATAGTTTCGGCGCCGCGGCCACTCTGTGCGTCGCCGGCACCGATTACCAGATCTATCGTCTGGCGACGCTTGAGGAGAACGGGATCGCGAATATCTCGCGTCTGCCCTTTTCCACCAAGATTCTGCTCGAGAACCTTCTTCGCATGGAAGATGGCATCAAAGTGCGGAAGACGGACATCGAGTACGTCGCTCGCGGTGTGGAAAGCGATGCGCAGGAGATCAGCTTCATGCCCGCGCGCGTCCTGCTGCAGGATTTCACGGGGGTGCCCTGCGTGGTGGATCTGGCTGCCATGCGCGATGCCTTGGCGGCCATGGGAAAAGAACCTTCCAAAGCGAATCCCCTGCTGCCCGCGGATCTGGTGATCGACCATTCGGTCCAGGTTGACAGTTTCGGGTCGAAGGATTCCTTCTCCATCAATGCCCTCCTGGAGAATCAGCGCAACCGCGAGCGCTATATTCTGCTGCGCTGGGGACAAACGGCGTTCGAGAACTTCCGGGTCGTGCCGCCGGATACAGGCATCGTGCATCAGGTCAATCTGGAGTACCTGGCGCCGGTAGTATTCAAGAAAAAAACCGCCGAGGGCTGGCAGGCTTACCCAGACACACTGGTGGGCACCGATTCCCACACCACGATGATCAACGGTCTGGGCGTGGTCGGCTGGGGCGTGGGTGGAATCGAAGCTGAGGCATGCATGTTGGGACAGCCGGTTTCCATGCTGCTGCCCCCGGTCGTCGGGTTCAAACTCCATGGGAAGCTCAAAGAAGGCTGCACTGCGACGGACCTCGTACTCACCGTGACGCAGATGCTGCGCAAGCGCGGCGTTGTGGGCAAGTTCGTTGAGTTCTACGGTGCGGGACTCAGCGCGTTGAGCCTGGCGGACCGTGCGACGGTTGCCAATATGGCGCCGGAATACGGCGCAACCATCGGCTTCTTCCCCGTGGACGATGAGACTCTGAACTATCTCCGCGTGAGCAACCGCGATCCCGAGCACATCGCTTTGGTGGAAGCGTACTGCAAGGAGCAGGGTCTCTTCCGCGTGGATGACATGAAAGACCCGATCTTCGGCGTCACGCTCGAGTTGGATCTGGCAACGGTCGTTCCTTCCATGGCCGGCCCGAAGCGGCCGCAGGATCGCGTGGAGCTGCCGAACGTGAAGGCGAACTTCAAGGAGTCTTTCAAGGAGAGCAAGTCGGCCGCTTTCGAAATGCATGGGGAGGCGCTGCAGCTCAAGTCCGGCGCGGTGGCCATCGCTGCGATTACGAGTTGCACGAACACCTCGAACCCTTCCGTGATGGTGGCGGCCGGCATTCTGGCGAAGAAGGCTGCACAGCGCGGGTTGAAGAGCCAGCCGTGGGTGAAGACCAGCCTGGCGCCTGGTTCAAAGGTGGTGTCCGACTACTTAAACGCCGCCGGACTGATGCCTTACATGGAGGCGCTGAATTTCCACCTGGTTGGATACGGCTGCACCACGTGTATCGGCAACAGCGGCCCGCTGATTGATGAAGTCGGGACGGCGGTGCAGAAGGAAAATATCGTGGTGGCGGCGGTGCTCAGCGGCAACCGCAATTTCGAGGGCCGCGTGAACCCGTTGGTGAAAGCGAACTATCTTGCTTCCCCGCCGCTGGTCGTTGCCTATGCACTGGCGGGCACCGTGGATATCGATATTCAGAACGAACCCCTTGGCAAAGATAACGACGGCAACAACGTCTTTCTGCGCGAGATCTGGCCGACGACGGAAGAGGTCCAGAACACGATCCGCGCGACCATCAACCCGGAGATGTTCCGCGAATCTTACAGCAAGGCGTTCGAAGGCGACGAAACCTGGAAGGCCATGCAGATCCCGACAGGAAAGACCTACATCTGGGACGATAGCTCGACTTACATCAAGAAGCCGCCGTATTTCGACAAGATGCCCATTGAGGCGCCCGCGGCCATCGCAGACCAGTTGTGCGGCCTGCGCGTGCTGGCCGTGCTGGGAGATTCGGTGACAACCGACCATATCTCGCCCGCGGGTTCCATCGCATTGAAGAGCCCTGCTGGCCAGTATCTGGTGGCGCAGGGCGTCCAGCCTTCGGATTTTAATTCTTACGGCGCCCGCCGCGGGAACCACGAAGTAATGGTGCGTGGGACCCTGGCGAATATCAGGCTGCGAAACCAGCTGGTGCCGGGGGTGGAAGGACCGTTCACTACCCACATGCCCGATGGCGAGCAGATGTTTATCTACGATGCCGCCATGAAGTACGCGCAGGAGGGTGTAGGCCTGGTCATCCTGGCGGGGAAGGAATATGGCTCCGGCTCATCCCGCGATTGGGCCGCGAAGGGCGTGAAACTGCTTGGCGTGCGCGCGGTGATCGCGGAAAGTTTCGAGCGTATCCACCGGACGAATCTGGTCGGGATGGGGGTGCTTCCGCTGCAATTCCAGGCCGAAGAAAACGCGCAGACGCTGAAGCTCACCGGTAAAGAGATGTTTCACGTGGAGGAGATCCGCAAAGCACTTTCCGGCAATCACATCGCCAAGGTTGCGGCGGTCAACGCGGAGGGAGTGACGAAGGAGTTTGAGGTGCTGGTACGCATCGATACTCCGCAAGAAGCGGAATACTTCCGGCACGGCGGCATTCTGCAGTACGTGCTGCGTCAGATCGCGGCCGAAGCGTAGCCGTAGGACAGGCCATCGTTTTGGGTGGCCTGTCGCTCTTTACAGGCCCCTAAAAAACGACGGCCTTTCCTACTTCGCTGCTGGTTGGCGGAATGCCCGTTCTACCATGTCGTTCGGATCGGTCGACACAGGACCGTCGCGCCAGAGCCACCGCATCATCTCCGGCATGATCGCGCCGCCGAATTTCTGCCCGTGCAGATTCATGCCCCACGAGTAATTCACGTCATAACCCTTCTGCGTGAGAGCCTTCATCAGGCGCACATTCTGGAAGAACCAGTCGCGCTTCTCATCGTAGACATCGTTGCGAAGGCCTCGATTATCGTTCCGCCCGTCGCACAGGAATATACGAATCGGCTTCTTCCCGGTTGCCAGAACGCGCTCAGGATACACGTACCCGCCGCGGAGATCCACAAAGCTACCCACGTTGCTCAACACCTTCCGGAACTCGTTGGGACGCTCCCAGGCAACCGAGAAAGCAGCGATCGCGCCCGAACTCGACCCACCGATTCCATGCTGCTCCGGATCCTTTGAGATGTTGTATTCCTTGTACAGCACCGGCATCAGTTCTTCCGTAATCACCCGTGCGTACTTATCGTCCGGCGTGTTGTACTCGGTGGGACGGTTCGTGGTCCGGTCGCCCCATTCCTGCGGCGTGGGCTCGGGCTGTTCCGGTGTGCGCCCCGGATTGATGAATACTCCGAGCATCACTGGAATCTCGCGCCGGTAGATCAGGTTATCCATCACGTTCTGCGCCCGAATATCGCCATTTTCGTCTTTAAAAGCCTGCCCATCCTGATAAATCATCAGGGCAGCGGGGAGCTTCGGATCGTACTGCGCCGGCACGTACACCCAGTACGTGTGCTGAGTGCCGGGATAGACCTTGCTCGGCAGCGTGAACGGTCCGCGGACCTCACCCTTAGGAACGCCTTCCTGCGGCATGGAGTCGGGTCCCAAGCGGTACTGCGAGTTCGGGTTCGGACCCGGCGGCATCGGCTGCTGCCCCCTGCTTTTTGCGGGAGGCGTCTGCGCGAGAGCAATGACCGCTGCTCCCGCAATCGCTAGACTGATGGCGTACGTTGCCGTTTTTCTCATTCAAAAACTATCGCTTTGGCGATTGCTTGGGAGTTTTTCCGCTGGCCTCGATCAACTTCGCGAGGAGCGTGACAGCGTTGTCGATCGGGAGAATATTCGCGACCGTGATCGGAGTTCTGCCGCGTCCGTCCACCGCATCGAGATCGGCACCTTTATCCGCGAGAAACTGAATCACCTTGCAGATTTCCGGTTGCGTCGACAACTGCATCGATCCGCTGACTGCCGCATGCATCACCGTGCTCTTGCGGTCCGTAACTGCATTGGTGTCCGGGTCCAGCTCATAGGCGTACTTCACGACCTCCACGTGGCCGCTGCTCGCCGCTGCCATCAACAGGGTGGTTCCGTCCTCGGCCCTGAGTTTCGGGTCGGCTCCAGCCGCCATTAACGCCCGCATCACGCTCTCGCGATTTGCGCGCGCCGCCATCAGTAGCGGTGTCTGCTCCCCTGCTGGGCGAAAGCCCCCGCCTCCAGCGCCGCCCCGGAGGGACGCGTCGGTTTTAACCGTTCGCGCGTTCGGATCAGCATGCCTCGCCAAAAGGCTTTGCACCAGCTCCACATTTCCGTTCTGCGACGCAATGTGCAGCGGCGTGTTTCCCTTCGAGTCCGCTACGTTGACACTGGCGCCTTCCTTCAGAAGGATTTCGGCCGCCTGGCTCTTGCGGCCGAGCACCGCTACCTGCAAAACACTGGTCCCGTCCGGCAACGCATAGTTCGAACTCAAGCCCGCGGCGAGCAGCAGGGAAACGCATCGAGTGTCCCCTTTCAGCGCCGCGAAAATCAGGGGATTGAATCCAGCTTTGGAGGCCAGTTTCACCTCGGCGCCGCTTTTGACGAGCAGATCCACGACGTCAGCATGGCCCTCCGCCGCGGCCCACATCAGAGCGTTCTGCGCATGGTTTGAATCCACCGCGTTCACCTTCGCTCCATGCGCCAGCAGGAGTTTGACTCCCGCCAAAGTGCCGGACCGCGAGGCAATCATGAGCGCAGTTTCGCCATTCCAACGTGCGGCCTTGGCGTCGGCGCCGGCTGCCAGTAATTTCTCAATCAACGCCGCGTTTCCAGTCCCGCAAGCCAGGGTGAGGGGCGTTTCGCCGTATTCATCGGCCGCGTTCACATTTGCGCCAGCCTTGATCAACCGGTCCGCTGTCTCCACCTGGTTCAGATACACGGCCCACGCCAACGGTGTCGCGCCGTCGGGTTGAGCGGCGTTGACGTCCACATGCTCGCTCAGCAGGGAATCAATGACCTTCTGGTTCTGATCCTTCACCGCCTCGATCAAGCGGGCATCGCTTGCCGCTTGACACGACCCGCCCAGCAGGACGATGGAGACGAATAGCCTGACGTGCATTTCCAGATACCGATCTATACGTCGGAGAGTTGGTCTAACTTGCCGGTTGCATCGCCCAGCGTTTCAGCCCGGACGCCCGATTTATCGAGCATCGTCACGAGCAGGTTGTTCATGCGGGTTTCTTCCTTGTAGCGGATGTGCCGTCCACCCTTGATATCGCACGCCGACCCGCCGGCCAAAACCAATGGTAGATCATGATGTGTATGGGCATTCCCATCGCTGATGCTGCTGCCGTACAGAATCATCGAGTGATCGAGCAGAGTGCCGTCGCCATCGGGCGTCGCTTTCAGCCGGTCCAGGAGATACGAGAACGATTGAACGTGCAGTTCGTCGATCTTCATCGTCTTCGCAATCTTCTCTGGATCGTTCTGATGGTGAGTTACCGAGTGATGGCTGTCGGGTACGCCAATCGACCGATAGCTCCTGTTGCTTCCCTCACGCGCCATCATGAAGCTGACCACGCGCGTCATGTCGGTCTGGAACGCGATCACCATTAAGTCGCTCATCAGCTTGGCGTGCTCTGTGAACTCGTCGGGGATGGCAGTGGGACGCTCCATGAGCGGCACCTTCATTGAGGCGCTCTGCTGTTCCGCCTTTTGGATGCGGCGCTCTATGTCGCGAATTCCTTCCAGATATTCATCGAGTTTGCCCTTGTCCCGCGAGCCCAGGCCGGACTCCAGGCGAGCAACATCGCCCCGGACGAAATCAAGAATACTGCGATCCTGCTCCATCCGTTTGATGCGGGACGCGGCGTCGGTGCTCTCGCCATCGCCGAAGAGACGCTCGAACACGGCGCGAGGGTTGACTTCCATCGGATTCGGAGTGGTCGGAGTGCGCCAGGAAATCGTGTTGGTGTAAGCGCAGCTATAACCGCTGTCGCAACCTCCCGCCAGATTGGGCTCTTCGAGGCCGATCTCGAGCGATGCGAATTGCGTCTTCTTGCCTAGTTCCTGAGCCGCGATCTGGTCGGCCGAGACGCCCGCCCGGATGTCGGCCCCTTCGGTCTTTTTCGGATGAACGCCGGTGAGCCAGCTCGCGCCAGCTCGCGCGTGATCGCCCGCACCATCGCTGAGAGCGCGTCCGCCGTTCTGCATGAGGTTGCTGAGTACCACGATTTGGTCGCGGTGTGCTTCCAGCGGCTTCATGGTGGAAGCCATCTCAAACCCGGTGCCAACTTTCGAGGGGAGCCATCCCTTCTGGATGATTCCGTTGGGAACGTACACAAACCCGAGCCGGATCGTGGGTTTAACGGCCGCTCCGGTACCGGCCATGGCCGGCATCATTGCGTCCAAAAAGGGCAGAGCGAGCGTCGTGCCGATTCCGCGCAGGAAGCTGCGGCGCGCCAAACTTTTCTTCGTGATGATCATGATTCCCGGGTTCTCCTCATCTGAAATTGGGGGCTCTTGACGATTCCATTTATGATAGCGGGGATGGTAGTGTTCTGCTTGGCCGCATCCCGGATGATGGCGCGCATGGCCGGCTGGTCGTAGTATTCGACTCCGCGACCTAAAGCGTAGGTCATCAGTTTCTCGGTAAAGGTGGAAAGAAACTCGTCCCTATGGGCAGTCAGCAGCAAATTTTTCAGCCCGGCTGGACCTTGGAACATCTTACCGTCCGGCATCTTTCCGGTGGTATCGATGGCGCTGCCGGCGTCCTTTGTCCTGAAGGCGCCCACGCCATCGAAATTCTCGAGTGAGAATCCGATCGGATCCATGCGGGAATGGCAGGACGCACAAGTGGGATTCGCCCGGTGCTGCTCCATTTGCTGGCGCATGGTGAGCAGCTTTCCATCGGCCGCGTGCGCTTCAAGGGCGGGAATGTCCGGCGGAGGCGGGGGAGGCGGCGTTCCCAATAGGTTTTCAAGCACCCATTTGCCGCGCTGAACGACGGACGTCCGGTTCGGATAGGAGGTCACCGTGAGGATGCTTCCCTGACCCAGAAGGCCGCCGCGGTTGGGGTCCGTGATAGATACCCTGCGGAACTGAGAGCCGTAGACGTTGGCAATGCCGTAGTGGTCGGCCAGACGCTGATTCAAGAACGTGAAATCGGCGCTTAACAAATCCGTCACGGGGCGATTCTCGCGCAGAACCGCGTCGAAGAACATCTCGGTTTCGCGCTGGAAAGCCTGCCGCAAGTTGGCGTCGAATTTCGGGAATGCGTCCTGATCGGGCCTCACCTGCGCAAGGTTTCGCAGGAAGAGCCATTGCCCGGCGAAATTGCCGACGAAAGCGTCGGAGCGCCGGTCATCCAGCATCCGGCCCACCTGGGCGGAGAGAACGGCGGGGTCGCTCAGCTTGCCCTGATCCGCCAGATGTAGAAGTTCGTCGTCGGGAATGCTGCTCCACAGGAAGAATGAAAGCCGCGATGCCAGCTCATAGTCGTTGACGCAGTATACGCTTCCGGGCAGGGCTCCAGCCGGGTCCCGCTCCACTCGGAACAGGAAGTTCGGCGAGACCAGAATCGCCCGAACGGCCATTTCGATTCCGGTGTCGAAGCTGCCTTCGTGCCGACCGGCCTGATAAAAAGCGAGCAGCGGTTTCAAATCTGCATCGGCGACAGGCCGCCGGTATGCACGGCGAGCCAGGGTGGACAGGATGTTCCTTGCGCACGTGTCTTCCTCTTTCGCCGAAGACGGCTTGCAAACAAAGACCCTCTGCCGGCTCGGGGAATCGCCGGGCCCT
The DNA here is from genome assembly GCA_025462965.1 of Bryobacterales bacterium. Taxonomy (GTDB): domain Bacteria; phylum Acidobacteriota; class Terriglobia; order Bryobacterales; family Bryobacteraceae; genus JALYXI01. Next base: position 4,047 of record JAOAPQ010000437.1, on the reverse strand, counting down.
TGAATCGCGTACGGACCCGCAATCGCAAGGCTCGTGATTCGCGGTGCCCCAACATCGAAAAGGTGCAGTCGCGCACCGTCCAATCGGAGGTCCATCTTGCTCGTAGGTGCGCGGCCCGCGAAACGTCCGCCCGCAGCCTGAGCGGCAGCGTTCGGAAGGCCGAAAGTAGGTATAACCTCCGACGCAGCGTTGTCGGCTAGAAAGGTAACAGCCACGGTCCGCGTGCCGGCTTTGACAGCCAGGCGCTCCTCAAATACCTTCGGTTCGGCGTTACCTACCACCGGCAATTTGATCTTGAAGACGTACTCCGCATCCACCGGGAACTGATACTGAATGGATATTCCCCCCGCGGAGTCGAAAGGAAGATCGTCGCTCACGCGCTCAATCTTGGCCCCACGGGCAAGCCTGGGCGCTTCGAAAACGTTCACCTCCGGCTTGCGGTTGACGTCGCCCACAGCGAAGCGGCTTACCATCCGGCCGACCGACATGTACCGCTCAATCAGGACCGGCGAGAGCGAAAGAACGTCGCCGATGTTATCGAAGCCGTAGCCAGTGTCGTCCGCCGGGAGTTTGGATCCGGGCTTGATATCGAGCGCCAACAGATCCCGGATAGCGTTGCTGTACTCGGCTCTGTTCAGGCGATGGATGGTCGGTCGTCCAGGGTTGGGATGGGCGGCAGCCGAGTGATCGAGTTCGCTCCCCAGCCATTTCGTGAACGAGAGTGACACCGCAGGCTGCGGGTGTGGCAATCCGGCGGGAGGCATTTGCCCTGCGTTTACTTTGCGAAGGATCTTCTCCCAGGTTGCTGGATCCTGACCTACGTTGGCCGCGTCAAGCGCCTGCACGGAGATGCCGGCCGTTTTCACCTTCTGGTTGTGACAACCCAGGCAATACTGATTGACCAGAGCGCCAGGCGGAATACCAGGCTCTCCCGCAAAGGCAGGCGAGAGCGTACCAAGAACTATGATGCCGGCCCATGCCGGAATCGTGAGAAACTGCCTACTTTGTTTCAATGTCTCGTCCACGTGAGAACAACTGTATCAAAGGCGTCGCGACTGACGCTAACGTTACCGCTAACCGGGGATGAGCTTCGAGATGTCGTTGTAGAGGACGAAAACCACAACCATCATCAGAAAAACGAAGCCAACCTTTAGAATGTTTTCCTTAGCCGCCAGGCTGACATCGCGGCCCATAATCATTTCAATTGCCAGCAGCAGGATCATTCCGCCGTCCAGAACAGGAATCGGAAGCAGGTTGAAGATCGCCAGATTCAGGCTCACCATGTCCATCAGCAGCAGGAACATGATCGGGCCTTCCCTTGCTGCCTGACCGGATTGTTGGGCGATTCCGATGGGCCCCTGCAGCATCGACTTGGCCGGCAGGCGGCGTTCGACCATTCCCTGCAGGAACGACACAATTAAATATGCCCGTTTTCCGTTCTCGCGCACCGATTCCGCCAACGCCGGCACCAGGGAGAGCCGGGTTGTGATGATGTTCCGCTTGAGCTCCGGCGCGATGCCGATCATCCAGCGGGGCGTCGCTTCCGACTTATTGAAAACCGGAGCGACAGTAAAAGTCAGCCGCTGATCTTTGCGCTGCACTTCAAGCGTGACCGGCTTGCCGGCTCCTTGTTTAATGGCGTCAAGCAGGGTATAGCGGGAACGAATGGGGCGGCCGTCGATTGCGGTAAGCAGGTCCCCGTTCTGAATTCCGGCCTTCGCGGCCGGCATATCCGGCGAGACACTGTAAGCCTGGATGGGACCATCCTCTTCCCAGCCCGCATCTCCGCCACCCTCCCGCTCGTTGAACACCGGCGTAACGTGGGCCGTAACATCCTGCCCGTTGCGCCGAAGTGTCAGGTTCAGCGTCTTATAGGGGCTCTGAAACGTCTTGAACCCGATGTCCTCCCAACTGGGATCCTTCTCGCCGTTCATACTGACGACAACGTCCCCCTTCTCGACACCGGCCTTCGCCGCGGGGGAGTTCAGCTCGATGTGACCGATTACGGAGGGCCCTTCCTGAACCACCTTCTGGTGGTTAAACATCGCCAGCCCGGCGAGGATCGCAATCGAGAGAGCGACATTCATGAGCGGACCCGCAAACGCCACGATCATCCGCTGCCAGCGCGGTTTATTGACGAATGCGCGGGGATCGTCGGATACATCTTCGCCGGGCTGTTCGCCGGCCATTTTGACATACCCGCCGAAAGGAATCGCTGAGATCCGGTAATCCGTCTCGCCCCGCCGAAACCCCAGGAGACGTGTGCCGAAGCCGAAACTGAAGACATCCACGCGTACATCGAAAAACCGCGCTGCCCAGAAGTGACCCAATTCGTGGACGAGGATCATCACCCCAATCACAACGAGGAACCAAAAGAAGTTATGGATAGCTGCCATTGAAAATTAAACCCTTACCTGCACTGAGCCCCGCGCCACCAGCGCTCGCGCAATCACCCGCGATTCCCCGTCTATTGTAAGGATATCCTCAATCGAGCCCACTTGGCGGTGGGGTATGCGTTGGAGCGTCTCTTCGACCGTAGACGCAATCTCCGGGAACGTGATCCGCTCTTCCAGGAACGCCTCTACAGCGACTTCATCCGCCGCATTGAGGGTGCACGTCGCCGAACCGCCAGCCGCCATGGATTCGTATGCGAGGCGGAGCGCGGGAAAGCGGTCCAGGTCAGGCGGAGAGAAATCCCAAGAACGCGATTCGCTCCAATCGATCTTCGGTACCGGGGCGGGCGCGCGATCCGGCCAGGTGAGCGCATATTGGATAGGCATCCTCATATCCGTCGCGCAGATCTGGGCAATCACGCTGCCGTCGTTGTACTCTACCATCGCGTGTACCGTCGACTGGGGGTGAACCACCACATCGACTTCCGCAGGCGCGAAGTCGAAGAGCCAGCAAGCTTCTATCACCTCGAATCCTTTATTCATGAGTGTCGCGGAATCGATTGTGATGCGGTTACCCATCTTCCATGTTGGATGCTTCAATGCCTGGGCCCGCGTTACGAATGCCATCGCGGACTTGGGGGTGTCGCGGAACGGTCCGCCTGAGGCAGTGAGGATGAGACGTGTCGCCTCGCGGCGCCGTCCAGCCCGGAGACACTGATGGGCTCCGTTATGTTCGCTATCCACCGGGATCAACTCGCAACCGCTGGCGCGTACCGCATCCATTACCAGAGCCCCCCCGGAGACCAGCACTTCTTTATTGGCGAGACCGACGCGCTTACCTGCACGAACAGCTTCATAGGTCGCCTCAAGCCCCGCGACGCCCACGATTGAAGACATAACGGTGTCAACCGCTGAATCGGTGGCAATCGCCACGAGATCGCGAGAAAGTTCAGGCATCGGGATAGAGCGCTCGCGCAGGACAGCGGCGAGCCGGTCGGGATCCGACACGACTACTACTCTCGGCTTGAACTCGGCGATCTGGGTGGCTAGGAGGTCGAAATTGCGCCCGGCCGCAAGGGCATGGATTCGGAAAGCGTCCCGACTCCTCCGGACTACGTCCAGTGTGTTGGTGCCGATGGAACCGGTCGAACCGAGAACTGTGATGTTACGCAAACTGTTGAGATTTTATCAGAACTGCTTATTTGCGAGACCCTGACCCTTGCGGGCGCCGGAGAGGTTTGCTTCAGGGGTCTTTGTTAGAGGTTAGTCTCGCTTTGGTGGGAGTTACCTCCCCGGCTTGATTCCAATATTAGTATATTGATTTCGGGATTGCAACCAAAATCTGTATACGTCACCTGATTTTTACCTCCACCCCAGCGAATCTCTCCATAATTTGTATTGTTGAGCACATATCGGCATGCTCAAGGCCGGACGAAATGGCTGCCTGGAACATCTGATGGGTCAGCGCGGTCAAAGGGAGAGGCACCCGAAGGTCTTCGCCGGAATCCAGCATGAGGCCGATATCCTTATGCATCCATTTGACGGAGAAGTTCGTGGAGAAATCGCGCCGCAGGACGAAAGGTGCTTTGTATTCAATCAGGCCGCACTTCGCGGCGCTATTTGAAAGGATATCCAGCATGAGTTGGGGATCCAC
>JAOAPQ010000429.1 GCA_025462965.1 Bryobacterales bacterium | reverse complement strand
TGCCTCATCCTGCTGCCCACTTCGTCATTCGTTCCGTTGAAGGACGTGATTGCCGATCGCCGTCTATACCTGCCGATCGTGGGCCTCATCCTCATTGCCCTCGAGTTCCTCAGGCGTTGGAAAGCCAGTACCAGGACCCTGGCGGCGACGCTCGCGACGGTCTCCCTCGTCTTCGCCGTCTGGACCTACAATCGCAGCCATGTCTGGAGCAGCGCCGTCACGCTTTGGGAGGACGCGGCGCAGAAGGCGCCAAATAAGCAGCGCGTCCAGTTCGGCGTCGCCGTTGCGTATTTCCAGGCCAACCGCTGCCGGGAAGCCGCGGACCGCTTCGCCCGCGCTGCCGCGATTCAGAAACCGGATTACATGGTGCTGATGGATTGGGGCATGGCCTACGATTGCAACAACCAGCATGACCTGGCAATGGAGAAGATGAACGAATCCATCGCACTGCATCCGAGCGCGCAGGCCTGGGCCAATGTCGCGCTGCTGGAGCTCAAGCAGGGCCAGATGGAACAACCGCTGGCCGCCCTCGATAAGGCGCAGGCTCTCGATCCCGCCTACATCAATACGTACGTCTATCGCGGCATGCTGCAGATGGCGCTCGGAAAATACCCGCAGGCTCAAGCGAATCTCGAACAGGCGTTGGCGATCGATTCCACCAATCCCGCCGCGATCGAGGGAATGAAGAAATTGCAGGCTGCCATGAGCGCGCCTGCCCGCTGATGCGCATCGGCGTAAATGCTCTCTACTTGATACCCGGCGGAGTGGGAGGGACTGAAATCTATCTCCGCAGCCTGCTGGCCGCCCTCGCTTCCATAGACCGCGTCAACGACTATTTCATCTTCACCAACCGCGAGACGGGCCGCGATCTGGTTCCGCCGCAAAGCAACTTCCATCACCTTCCCCAGAATGTGCGCGCAACTAACCGCCCGGCACGCATTCTTTGGGAACAGACGGCTCTTTCGGTCGCGGGATGGCGTCTTCGGCTGCACGTGCTCTTCAATCCGGGTTTCACGGCGCCCGTGCTCTGCGCCTGTCCGCAGGTCACCGTCTTTCACGATCTTCAGCACAAGCGCCATCCAGAACATTTCCGGTGGTTCGATCTGCCGTTCTGGCGCGTGCTGCTCTGGCTTGCGGCGCACCGCTCGCGCTTACTCATCGCCGTTTCCGACGCCACCCGGAACGACCTGCTGCATTACTATTCCCTCGCCCGCGACAAAATACGCGTTGTCCCGCACGGAGTAGAGCCCGCGTTCTTCCTGCTCGGGGTTCGGGAGCGTGAAGACCAAGCGCCGTTTGTCCTGACCGTTTCCACGCTACATCCGCACAAGAATCTGGATGGCCTGCTCCGGGCATTCGCGCAATTCACTCGCGTTCATCCGGAATACCGCCTCGTCATCGCGGGGCTTCGGGGCTTCCAGACAGAACAGCTCGAAGCCCTGCACGATTCCCTCGATCTCCGCGACACAGTTACCTTCACCGGCTGGATCCCACGCGATCGGCTGATCGGCGAACTATTCGCCAACGCCCGCGCCTTTGTCTATCCTTCCACGTTCGAGGGTTTCGGAATGCCGGTGTTGGAGGCGATGGCTGCCGGCATTCCGACCGCTTGTTCGAACATCGAGCCGCTGGCCGGCATCGCGGGCGCGGGCGCCATCACCTTCGATCCGGCCGATCCCAAAGCAATCTGCGCTGCTCTCCTCCGCCTCGTGGAAGATGAGCCGCTGCGCGTTCGGCTCTCCCAGGCAGGCCGCGAGCGAGCCCGGGCGTTCACTTGGGAAGCCGCGGCTCACTCCACTCTGGCGGCCTTGACCGAGGCGCTGCCCTGATGCGCGTGTGTATCGATTGCACGCCGTTTCTGGTGCGAAGCGCCGGAGTCAAAGCGTACGTGTTCCAGCTCAACCAGAATCTGCGAGCGCTCGCGGGCAGGGAATCCATCGTCTCGTTTCCGTTCCTGGATGGCGTTACCAGCTTCCATCACGAGGGTTCGGTGGTCAGCCCGTTCGGCACGTTCCTCCGGATGGGTTTGCTCTACTTCGTGAACCTGCCTTCCAACCCCGCGCTGGATCTGCTCGGCCGCAATATCGACATCTTCTATTCGTCCAATCAGGTACGTAATCCACCACGCAATGCCAAACTCGCGACGATGATGCACGATATGACCGCATGGTCCCATCCCGAACTGCACACCGCCGCCACCGTCGCGAATGACAAACGGTTTGCGGAGCGTGTTGTCAAGCGGGCGCACGGTGTGATCACGCCTTCGGAAAGCTCACGGCTCGATGCTATTCGATGGCTTGGCCTCAATCCGGAACGCGTCCGGGCCATTCACCATGGCGTATCGGAAGCATACTTCACTGCCGGCCCCGCCGAAGCGGGCGCGGCGCGCAGCCGCTTTGGCCTGAAGCGGCCGTATGTTCTTTTCGTCAGCACGATCGAGCCGCGCAAGAACGTGGACCGGCTGCTGGACGCATGGGAAGGGCTCTGCACGTCGCTTCGCGAGGAATTCGAACTGGTGGTGGCCGGTCCGCGCGGCTGGGCGAGCGAGGCCACCATGTCGCGTCTCGAGAGCTCCGCAGCGGGGGTTCGCTACCTCGGATATGTTGCGGAGGCAATGCTTCCCGGATTGGTGGCCGGAGCCGCAGTCTTCGCGTACCCGTCGCTTTACGAGGGCTTTGGCTTTCCGGTCGCGCAAGCCATGGCCGCCGGGGTCCCGGTACTCACTTCCAATGTCTCGTCGCTGCCGGAGGTCACGGCCGGCTCCGCGCTATTGGTGGACCCGCTGAGCGTC
>JAOAPQ010000383.1 GCA_025462965.1 Bryobacterales bacterium | reverse complement strand
GAGCTGCTCGGGCGTGGCTTTCTGAACGAAGCCAATTTGGGCGGCGGTCTCCGTTTTGCGGCGCTCTTTCTGGAGGTCGCGGAGGGTTTGGAGGGCTTTGTAGAAAGCCCGGTCGTTGGTGGTCTGGAAGCGAAGGAGGACCGCGAGCTTTTCGGGGACGGGGACGCCTTCGGGAGCGGCATCGAAGGCAGCGCTCTGGTAGATCTTGGCGCGGCGGGAGAACCAGAGGGCGACGGCCATTTTTTCGACCAGGAGGTCCTCGGTGAGGCCTGAGGGGCGGTGCTCCTGGCGGAGATCGGAGCGAAGCTTTTTCAGCTCTTCGGGATTTTCGCCCTCGATGATGAGGCGTCCGCAGGCGAGGCCGTGCCGGAGGGCGTTCTGACTGGAGCGGGATTTACCGGCTTCGGTTATTGGTCCGGTGGAGGCTTCAGAGTTGGTGCGGTTGGCGTCGATTTGAGCGGCGGTGGCGGCCATGGTTTCTTACCTCGATTCCGAGGGTACAGCATGGGTTTTGCGGGACACACGTAAGTTATTGAGGGGATTGAGGCGAATGCGTGTGATTTGCCGATGGCCGTCAGGCGCTATTCATGCCGTAGCGCCACAACCGGATCGATTGCCGCGGCACGGCGGGCCGGCAAGCCGCCTGCGATTAAGGCAGCGCAGATGAAAACCGCCGTCGCCGTGCCGATGACCAGCGGGTCGACAGGCTGAATTCCAAACAACAAGGACCGCGCGAAACGCATCAGCGCGAGCGAACCCGCCAACCCGACAGTGAGTCCTCCCGCGATCATCGCTATCAGATCCTTCACTATAACGGCATAGAGCGGCACTCGTCGCGCGCCCAACGCGGCACGGATACCGATTTCCTTCGTGCGCCGCGCAACGGAGTAATTCAGAAGCCCGAACATACCGATCGCCGCCTGAATAAGACCAAGGCAAGCGAAAGCTCCGCCGATACCAGCCAGCAGTTTCTCTTTCAAGATTGTGCGCCCGACCAGCGTTTCGAGCGTAGTGACATCCCTGATCCTCATTCCCGATCCGAGCGCCGCTGCTTCCCGCTCCACCATTCTTGCAACGGAACCCGCATCGAGCGTCGATCGCAGGTACAACGTGAAACTCCTCGTGGGCTTCATCGGCATGTGGGCGATTGGCTCGGGTCCGTTGCGCAGATCGCCGTAGTGCGAGTTGGCGGCGATGCCGACAATCCGGTGGCGTACGCCGTCATCCCGCTGAAATTCCCTGCCGAGCGCCGATTCGCGTCCGAAGTATCTTCTCGCGAATGCGCGATTGACGATGGTCGGCACAGGCTCGTCGTCGTTATCGCGAAGCGTGAAATCGCGCCCGTCGAGCAAGGGCGTGCGAAGCGCCGCAAAGTAGCCGGGCGAAACGCGGTAGAAAACCTCCTCCCGCTCCGATGGCTGTCTTCCCGCCAGAACCACCCTCTGGGCGCGGCGCGCTCCTGAGAAGATGGCCATCCAAGCCGTGGCTGCCCCCTGCACATTGGGCAGCGCGGCGGCATGAATTTGCATCTGCTGCATGAGTGCGAGCTGGCGGTCCCTCTCGCGCGGCCCGAGATCATTGGTCATCGTCAAGACGGTTACGCCCTTCGGATCGAACCCTGTGTCAACGGCAGCGAGGTTGCGCAGACTGAAAAGGAACCCGGCACCGCCGGTAACCAGACAAAACGCAAACGCCACCTGTATTCCCACGAAGAGGCGGCCCAGGCGCAGCCTGCCCGCCTGGCCGCTTATGTGGCGAAGCGCGAACATCGGGCGCGCTCCTGCCGCCTGCCAGGCCGGCAGCAAGCCGAAAAAGACCGCGGAGGAGGCACAGATTGCGACGCAAAAGAACAGCACGCGCATGTCGAGCGCAAGATCGAGGCGTACGGGATCGGTTTTGTTCGAAACGATCTCGACCAGGGCCGGAGCGGCAACGAGCGCCAGCACCCAGCCGCACATCCCAGCCATCAGAGCAATCAGCATGCTCTCCGTAAGCGACTGACGGAGAAGGCGCGCGCAACCCGCTCCGAGCGAAACGCGTAGCGCCATTTCGCCCGATCGCGCGGTGGATCGGGCGAGCAGCAAGCTGGCCACGTTGGCACACGCGATGAGAAGAATGCAGAGAGCCACGCCCAACAGAATCCATAGCGGACGCGAAAAAGTCCGACGGAATACAGATGTTCCATTCGCCCCGGAATGCGCGAGGATGGTCATCTGCCGAAGCTGCCTCTGCATCGCGGGCGGCATGGCGGCTCCCTGGCCGATCCTTGCTTCCTGGTGGTGGTGGAACGCAGGCTGCAGACGCGACACGATCTGTGCGCGGGTCGCGCCAGGCGCCAGACGTCCGAGGAGGCGGAACGCCCTGAATTCGGGGTTCGTGAAAATAGCCGGGTCAGTCAGCGTGATTGGCAGCCATAGGTCGACAAACTTGCCCGGTTCGGGGCCGGAGAAACCCGCGCGGGCGACGCCGAGGATCGAATAGGTTCTGCCGCTCAGGGTGAGGCTTTGGCCCAGAATGGCCGGGTCCGCGGCGAACCGGCGCCGCCAATACTCGTCGCTCAGGACTACTACGGCGCGCGGCGAGGGGAAGCGGTCTTCGGCCCCGGAGAAGAGCCGGCCAAGTGCCGGCGTGACGCCTAGAAGATCGAAGCCATCCGGGGAGACGAACTGCTCGATCAGCTCTTCGCGGGGCGCGCCGGCGCCAGCGAGCTGGGCTTCCACGCGATTCGGCGCGTCAAAAAGCGCGATGCGCGCCGAATCGCCGGCCGCTTCGCGAAGCTGCTCATAAAGTGGGTAGCTGAACGTGTCGCTCTCGCCCGACACCGGCACCCCGGGCTGGTCGGCTTCGGGAGTCGTCAAGGTGAACAGCTTGTCCGGTTGCGGTACGGGGAGCGGCCGTAACATGACGGCATTGACGATGGAGTAGATGGCCGTGTTTGCTCCAATCGCCAAGCTCAGAGATAGAACGGCCGTCGCCGCGAAGACCGGATTCCGAAGCAGCCCGCGCCATGCGTACCGCGTGTCCTGGAAGGTGCCTTCGAGCGCCGCCCAGAGCCTGAGTTCCCGGCTCTCCTCGCGAAATCCCGCGACATTGCCAAAGACAAGTGCCGCCCGGCGGTGGGCCTCAGAGGGGCTGAGACCTCTTCCTTGAAGTTCCGCGGCGCGGCGCTCAAGGTGATCGCGGATCTCGTCCGCGAGATCGTCGTCCAGCCGGCGCGGATTCAATGCATTCTTCAGTCTGGTAAGCCAGGACATGATAGGTCTCTCCCGTTTGTTCGTGGCGCCGGCCTAGGCGTGGCGCAGCACGCGGGCTACGCCGGTGGAAAAGCTGTTCCAACGCTCTGTTTCGGCCTTCAGCTGCTTAGTTCCCGCTCGGTTGATCCGATAGATTCGCGCGCGGCGTTTGTTCTCTGTGACCATCCATTCCGCCGCGATCCATCCGGCTTCTTCCATGCGGTGCAGGGCGGGATAGAGCGACCCTTCGTCCACGCGGAGCGCCTCTTCGGAGATTTCCTGAATGGCATTCGCGATCCCGTAGCCGTGGGATGGACCGCGACGGCTGAGGATGGTCAGGACTAGCATGTCAAGTGCGGTCTGGGCGGAATTCGATGAGGCCATATACTCAGTTAGCTAGGGTAGTGAACTGATGAAACCATACGAGCTCCGGCCGTGTCAAGCCCTGGAAGACGCAGTCTGCCCGGGGAGCGACTTATCTTTGCCAGGGCAGACGGCCACGACCATCGAACTTTTGGTTGAGCGAGCCCATTACGCTCTCCAGTGTGAGCCTGGCATGGACGGCGGTGATCTGTTTTCCGGTAGAACCGGTCCGGGCAGACCAGTGATCCCACGATTCCAGGCACCTTGCATGTGCACCGACTTCGGTGTGGAGTTGCTCGCTGTGAACCAAGAGATTCTTTTCGAGCTCAGATGCCGGCTTGCTCACACGACGATCCGTCTGGATTGGATTCCGATCCACATCGGCCAGCAGATCGCGAGCCGCGCTCGACAGGCGCTCGATCTGCCAGGGCTCCCGGGCGCGACCGATCGCGATAACGGCCGGCCAGAGTGCCCTGTGAAGATAGGTGATCTTACCGGAGATCAGCTTGGTCACGAGCACATCCGGGTGTTCCGCCAACTCGCAACCGACCCGAAACATCTCGTGACCTCGCGGATGCGCCCACCACGATCCGCGCACCGCTGCGCCCGCTACCAGCGCGCAGACGTTCGGGAGATTCGCGTCGATATGAAGCAGCAGGCCGTGTTCTTTCAGGCTGGCGAGCACCGGGAGTGATTCAGAAGCCATGCGCTGTGGCAAGTTACCAGAGTCCGGCAGACGTGTGCGGACGCGACCACAGAGCGACGCTGAGGAGAACTGCCCGTGTCCACGCGGCCTCTATTGATTCGAGCTCATCGTCGTCAGGCAGGAACTTTTGAAGGCTGGTGATTACCACCGAAGCGAACGCGATTGTATAGCGCAGCGGGACTAACGGCGGCGTCTCTCCGCCATCCGTCTGGTTCTTCTTCGCAGGCGTGTGGCGCAGACCGATTTCTTCCTGATAGTTCAACCAGTCCTGATCGTGCGGCCGGAGACACAGATCCGAAACCCATTGCACGAAGCGACGCTTGATCGCGGCTTTATATGCTTCGTCGGGGGCGCCATCGGGCTTCAGGAACCATGCCGCCAGATGCGGTTGCCGGCCGATTGCGGCGCGCCACTCATCCACCATCCGTTCGGCTTGCGGCACCAGTGTTCGCGCGGCGGAGCGAAGGCGGCGCGCGTCGTCTTCCGTCCATCCCACAGTTTGCTCGAGGTGGCGCAGTTCGGTTAGCGTGACAGGCGAGTGTGCGGCGCGCTCACTGCCGTAATCATAGCCAGGGATGCTTTCCGTCATGATGCTGCCGTTACCATTCGAAGAAACGAGCGATTCTCGATGAGAATGCAGCCTGACTGGTCGGCCCTGGCAACGTTCGCCCGTACTTCCGGATCAGTCATGAGCCGCTCGCGGTATTGCTCGTAGACCGCGAGGCTCGGGAAATCGATCAACGCGAGGGCGAAATCCGTGGGGCCGGCCAGTTTCGTGGGCAGGAAGTAACCGATCAGCTTTCCGCCGTGGCGCTCGATGGGGGAGGGCCAATTGCGCGCGTACTGCTCGAAATCCGAGGTCTTGTGAGGATCTATTTTGTATTTAATACAGAGCGTGGGCATCCGTTCTCCTGATTGCAAATATACGGGACGAGGGCGCGTGCTTAGTTCGATCGGGATGGAAGTGTTCGTCCGGGGTGCGCTATAGGATGGCTGTATGGAGATAGCGCCGGACATTGCTTCGATTGCGAGCCTGATGGGGGATCCGGTTCGCGCGGCGATTCTGGCGGCGTTGATGGGCGGCCGGGCGCTGCCGGCCGGTGAACTAGCGTTCATCGGAAACGTTGCCCCGCAGACGGCCAGCTTCCATCTTCGAAAGATGGTGGAGGGGCGCCTGATCAGCGTGGAACGGCAGGGGAAGCACTGCTATTACCGGCTGGCGAGCGACGGTGTCGCCGAGGCGTTGGAATCTCTTGCGGCGCTGTGCCCGCCATCGGGCCAGCCCCACGCGCGGGAGGAGGGGCGGGAGCTTCGGTTCGCACGCAGTTGTTACAAGCATCTGGCGGGCACGCTGGCGGTCGAGATCAATCAGGGTATGCTAGCGCGAAAGCTCATCGCGGCTAACGGCGACCGGAGCTATCGCCTCACGAGCGAAGGCCGGGAATGGTGCGGCAGCCTGGGCGTGCATGTTTCCGGGTCGGCGCGGCACCGGGAGAACCCGGGCCGTGCCTGCCTCGATTGGACGGAACGGCGTCATCATCTTGGGGGCGCGCTTGGGGTAGCGCTCTTTTCGCGCCTGAAGGAGCTGGGGTGGATGGTTGCGAATCCAAAGAATC
>JAOAPQ010000382.1 GCA_025462965.1 Bryobacterales bacterium | reverse complement strand
GGATGCGGTAAGGGCCGCTTTGCGCGTGTGCTGCTGGAAAATCATCCCTCGGCGGAGATCTGGGGCCTCGATATCTCACCGGAAATGCTGAAGTTCGTCCCCGGGGGCATTCGGACGCAGGTCGGCGCGATGACCGAACTTCCCTTCCCCGACGATCATTTCGATTGTGTGTATGCGACGGAATCGCTCGAACACGCGGTGGAAATCCGCTGCGCCGTCGCGGAAATGTGCCGCGTGGTCAAACCCGGCGGGCGCCTGGTGATCATCGATAAAAACAAGGAGCATTTCGGCCGGCTGAAAACCCCCGCATGGGAGAAGTGGTTCGACCGCCGGGAACTGGAGGATCTGCTCCGCCGGGACTGCCGTGAAGTATCCAGCCGCTTCATTTCCTATTGGGAGGATGTGGAGCCGGATGGTATGTTTCTTGCATGGCTTGCATCCAAGTGAATTCGCTAAAATAAACTTATGAGCCGTGAAAGCACGACGCTCTTCGCCACGCAGAGCTTCGCTCTTCCGCACCGGAATCTGAGCGACGAAATCAACGGCAACGTCATCCGGTCCGAGATCGAAGGCGGCGTGTACATGGATGACCTGGATGCCGGTGACGTGTTGGTTGTGGAAACCCGCAACACCAACTACCGCCTGGTAAATCATGGCCGCGGGCGCGCGCTGATTTCCGGCCATCCCGAGTTTTGCCCGGACCCCGTGCTGGTGACCGTGGAAGGTTCCAACTGGGGCGGCTCACTCTTGAAAGCGAGCTTTATCGGGCGCGGCATGTGTCTTGAGTTTCGTCATCCCGTGTTCCAGACGATTACCACCTCGCCGATTCTGCATATCCGGCAGGTTTAAACCTCCTACCGCACGTGATCTTTCCAGATCTGCGCGAAATCCGCGATTGCTTGTGGCTTTCGGCGTTCCAGCACGAGCCGGAGCGTCGCGAACGCAGCGCAGGCGAAATAAGCATAAATCGTCCACTGGTTAATGTGGCTACCCACGTAGCCGGGGAATCCGTCCGATGGCGCGGCCACCGAGAACGCGATTTGCACTGCCCAAAGCACGAAGAGAATCGCTGCCTCCCACCACGCCAGCCGCATACTGATCAGGAACAGCGCCCCAAGTAGCGATTGCCCCAAAGTCATCAGAATTTCAACATTCTGCTGGTAGTCGAAAAGAATAGTGGAAGGCGCGTGCCGGCTGAGCGAGAGCACCACCGGAAGCAGCGCCGCAAGCAATGTCCACTGTGTGATGTTGCTCGACACCATATTCATCAGCGCGAGCGACGCGCGATCGATGCTCCGCGCCCAGTAAAACGCGGAAACCTGCTCCGGGAACTCCGAGACCAGTGGTGCTATCCACTGAATGAAAATGAACTGAGACATGCCCAGCGCCGAGGCCAAGGCGAACAGGCTGCCGATAAATGGATCGATCGCGAAGAAAATGAGCCCGCCGCCCGCGAGGAACAGGAGCGCGATTGAGGCAATGCGCACCGGCCTTCGCGCCGCCACGATCCCGCGCGGAATCGCGCCGAGTTCTTCTACGCTCTCCGATTCTTCAGCGGGTAGCTGGCGGATCGTCCATATGTACATGCCGTAAATGCAGATAAGAAGAGCGGCATCCAACAGATTCAGCGATCCCTTGATGCTGATCACTGCCACGTATAACAGGCAGAACAGAACACCGACAACCTGCACGCTTTGCTGTTTTGAGACGGAGACTTCCTTAAGCGGCTTCCGGTACCGCGCGCGATGGGAAACCGCAGCCGTGGCATAGATGAGCGGCCAGCCGATCCCCGTCAGCAGCCGGATGGCCCCGGTCAGATTCGCGATCAGCAGTTCTGTCCGCTGGTGCCAAGCCAGGTCCGCTTCGAGCGCGAATTCCGGCAGCGTCTGCATCCACGCAAGAATCACGAGCGCAAATCCCTGCGCCATGAAGAACTGCGCGGATTCCGCGCCCCATGCGATGAGCATGGAGGCCAGCAGAATGGAGGGTCCGGTCCACAGGATGGAGAGCGGGTCCGTGACCGCTATCGGTCCCGCGACGGCCAGCATCAAGAGCAATGCGGGCTGGTTAAACCGTGGACTCGAGGAATTGGACGTTGGCAAGCTCTCTTGAGATTATCGAAGCTTTCTCGAACGCGGGACTCTTCTTCGGGAAATCGGTCCGGAAATGCGCTCCCCGACTTTCTTCGCGCGCGAGAGCGGCACGCGCTATCAGAAGAGCAATTGTTTGCATGCTGCGCAGGTCGTATTCCGGCAAGCGAGGGTTCGGAAAAGACCCGAGCTGGATGGATTCCAGGCGATGTACAGCAGAACGCAGACCCTCGCGATCCCGCATGATGCCGCATTTGTCCCACGCAAGCTCCCGAACTTCGGATTCTGAAATGTCCGGAAAATTTATAGGCGGTTCCTCTGGCGGCCCACCGGATGGCATCGCCATTGTTTCCCGCATCGCAATGCCCGCCCGCGCGCCGAAAACGACACCTTCCAACAGCGAATTGCTGGCGAGCCGGTTTGCGCCATGCACGCCCGTGCAGGCCGTTTCGCCTGCGGCGAACAGGCGCGACAGGCTGGTGCGGCCGTCAAGATCGGTCCGAACGCCGCCCATCGCGTAGTGCGCGGCCGGGCGCACGGGAGCCGCTTGCGTCGCAATATCCACGCCATACGTCCGACACGTCGTGTAAATGCGAGGAAAACGCTCACGGACAAACTCAGCGCTCCGGCTCGTGAGATCGAGAAACACGTGTGGCGACTGTGTGCG
>JAOAPQ010000377.1 GCA_025462965.1 Bryobacterales bacterium | reverse complement strand
GTTTACCCAAACCCTGCGATGGTGGGCCTCGGCCGCGAAGGAGCGGGCGAATTGCCGGTAGGTGTCCCAGTGTTGGTAATTTACGACAGCGAGAGGGATTGCGAGTGCGAACTGCGCCGCCACTCCGGCTGCCAAATAGACCGGCCGCAACCGCGAAACGAGGAGCACGACGGGTGCGGCGATGGGCAACAGGTACCGCGCGGAACCAGCAGGGAAGACAAGAATCGCGCCGCAGAAAAACGTCACGATCCAGGCAAGCAGGAACGACGTGTCGCGATCGCGGCGCTTCCAGGTCGCAAGAATCGCGGGAATGAAGAGAAGCGGGCAGACAATGAAGAACAGGTGGACCGTCAGGGCGGTGCCGTTACGGAGTTTAGCGGCCAAACGCTGGTAGCCGTAGGACTGCTGGTATCCGGCGGCCACGGCGAAAGGGAATTGGCCGCTGGTGGCGTACTCGAAAACTTGCCACAGTGCCACAGCCAGGACCGGAGATGCAATCGCGAACCAAGCGAGTTTCGTGGAGCGGCGAAAGGCATACACCGCGAGGATCGGAACCGCGAACACCGCCTGCGGAGCCGCCAGTGAGGCGATGGCAAGGCATGCGGCCGAAATGCCGAGTAGTCTGTTATCGCTGCGATCGACGCCTGAGACGAATGCCGCCATGCCCGACATCCAGAAAGCGAGGAACGGAATATCCGATTCGAACGAGTTGCCGTTCACCACGAATGCCGGTACGCCGATGAACAGCAGTGTGGCCCAGAGGGGATGCGGAGAGAAGCGGCGGGCTAGTGAATACATCGATAGCGCGGCGATCAGGGAAAAGCCGATGTAGGCGGCATGGAAAGGGGCTTCGCGGATATCACCGAAAATAGCGATCAAAGCGGCCAGGCACCACGCGTTCAACGGCGGATGCGGATAGCCGCGGAAGTCCACATCTTTGCCTTCAAAAAGATAGTGGACGTGATTGGGATGCCACGGATCGATCTGCGCGTGCTCGGCGGCCGCGATGTAGTAGACGTCATCTCCTTGCACGGCCTGGTTCAGGAACGGCAGGCGGATCAGGAGGATTACCGCGACGATGAGGAGCGCGGATTTCAATCAGCGGCTTGGCTCGAAGTGCGCTGCGGTCTCCAGCGGACGATCGGGCGGCGGGCAGCGGTCACCTCGTCGACGCGCGAGGTGCGCGTCAGGTAAGGGGCTTGCAGGACGAACTTCGGATCCTTCTCGATTTCCTTCGCGATCGAGATCATGGCGTCGATGAAGAGATCGAGCTCCCGCTTGCTCTCCGTTTCAGTCGGCTCGATCATGATCGCGCCGTGAACGATCGTGGGGAAACTAACCGTGTAGGGATGGAACCCGTAATCGATGAGGCGCTTGGCGAGATCGCCGGTGCGGACGCCTTGCTTCGACTGGCGGTCGTCGCTGAATACGACTTCATGCATGCTCGGGCTGTCGTAGGGCAAATCGTAATAAGGTTCCAGCTTGCGGCGAATATAGTTCGCGTTCATCAGAGCGTCAATGGTCGCATTCTTCAAACCGTTGCCGCCGTGGGCCAGGATGTACGCAAGCGCCCGGACCAGCACGCCGAAATTGCCGTAGAACGCGCGCACGCGTCCGATGGATTGCGGGAACTTGTAGTCGAAGGTCCAGGCTTCGTTTACCCGTTTAAGTCTCGGAATGGGGAGAAAGGGCTCCAGGTGCTTCTTGACCGCGACGGGTCCGCCCCCGGGCCCGCCACCGCCGTGCGGCGTCGAGAACGTCTTATGCAGGTTAAGGTGCATGACATCCACGCCGAAATCGCCGGGCCGCGTGAGGCCCACGAGCGCGTTCATATTCGCGCCATCCATGTAGAGCATCGCGCCCTTCGCGTGCAAGATCTCGGCGACCTTGGCGATATCCTCCTCGAAGATTCCGAGCGTGCTGGGGTTTGTGACCATCAGCGCGGCGATCTCGTTGTTTGTGTCCTCGTCAAGGAGTCGCGCGAGGGAGGACACGTCCATCATGCCTTTCGCATTCGACTTAATGTTCTGAACCGAGTATCCGGCCATACTCGCGGTGGCAGGGTTGGTGCCGTGAGCGGAATCGGGCACCAGAATCTTCTTGCGCGGATTGCCTTGCGACTCCAGGTACGCACGAACAAGCAGGATGCCGGTGAACTCGCCGTGAGCGCCGGCGGCAGGCTGCAGCGTTATCGCATCCATGCCGGTGATTTCGAGCAGCGCGGATTCGAGCTCGGCGATGATCTCCAGCGCGCCTTGCGAGAGCGATTCCGGTTGATAGGGATGAGCCCATGCGAGACCATCCAGGCGCGCGACGAATTCGTTGACCCGCGGATTGTACTTCATGGTGCAAGAGCCGAGCGGATAGAGGCCGAGATCGATCGCGTAATTCCAGGTGGAAAGACGGGTGAAGTGACGGATCGCCTCGACTTCGCTGACCTCGGGGAACCCTTCAATCTCGACGCGAACGTTCGGCGCTCCGAGCGCGGCCTGCGGATCCACGGAAGGGACGTCGAGCTCGGGGAGCTGGTATCCAGCTTTTCCGGGTGATGTCTCTTCGAAGAGCAGTGCTTCGTTCTGCGAGATGTGCTGACGAACTTTGCGAATCATTTGAGGGCCTCCGCCAGCGTATCCATATCGGCGCGGCGTGTCATTTCGGTTGCACAGAGGAGTAGCGAATCGGCCAGCTCAGGATAGTGTGTTCCCAGAGGCAGGCCGCCGATAATCTTCCGTGCGAGCAAAGTCTGATTGATTTCCTCGGGTGCGGACTTCGCGGTGGTCACGAACTCATTGAAGAACGGGCCGGTGAATCTTGGCTTTACTTTCGAGCTGAGGTAATGCGCCTTCGAGAGATTCTGCGTAGCCAGCTCGCGCAAGCCCGCCTTGCCATAAACCGTCATGAAGACTGTCGCCATGAGCGCGATGAGCGCCTGGTTGGTGCAAATGTTAGAGGTCGCCTTCTCACGGCGGATATGCTGCTCGCGGGTGGAGAGCGTAAGACAGAACGCACGGTTGCCGTTCGAATCGAGTGTTTCGCCCACCAGCCGTCCCGGTAACTGGCGCAAAAACTTCTCCTTCGAGGCGATGATGCCCGCGTACGGGCCGCCGAAGCTCGGCGAAATGGCGAACGACTGAAGCTCGCCGGCGACAATATCCGCGTCGCGCGGAGGCTCCAGGATGCCGAGTGAGACGGCTTCGGCAAAGACGAAAATCAGGAGAGCCCCACGCCGGTGGGCAAGGTCGGCCGCGGCCTGAACGTTTTCGATTACGCCGAAGAAGTTCGGGGACTGGATGATGACGGCCGCCGTATCGTCATCCAGCTTCCTTTCGAGATCTTTCAGATCGATTTGTCCGGTTTCGGCATCGTAGCCGAACTCGGCAACAGGCATGCCCTGGTGTTTCGCATACGTCGTTAGCACCTGCCGGTATTCGGGATGCACCACGCGGGAAACCAGGACACGGTTCCTGCCGGTAACGCGCAAGGCCATCATGGCGGCTTCCGGAACCGCAGTGGAACCGTCATACATGGAAGCGTTGGCGACATCCATGCCGGTCAACTGGCATATCATCGTCTGAAATTCGAAGATCGCGGTCAGAGTGCCCTGCGCGATTTCGGCCTGATAGGGCGTGTACGAGGTGAGAAATTCTCCTCGCGAAACAATGGTATCGATCAGTACTGGCCGGTAATGGCGGTACACTCCCGCGCCAAGAAACGACGCATAACCATCTGCCGTCTCAGCGGCGCGCGCTTTGAAGAAATCGATGATCTCGTATTCGGAGATTCCAGGCGCAAGATCAAGCGGACGGTTTAGCCGCGCTTCCGCGGGCAAGTGGGCGTACAATTCCTCCGCGGTTTCGATGCCGCAAGCGGCCAGCATCTCTTTACGTTCGGAGTCGGACTTTGGAAGATAACGCAATTAGGATTCAGCTCCTACATAACTCTGATAGTCCGCGGCGGATAGAAGCTTTTTAATTTCGTCGGGAGCGCTCATTCTGACCTTAATCAGCCATGCCGCGCCGTGCGGATCTTCGTTAAGTTTTTCAGGCGTGGTGGTAAGCGAATCATTCACTTCCGCGACTTCGCCGGAGACCGGCGCGTAAATGTCGGAGACGGCCTTTACGGATTCCACGGACCCGAACGTCTTGCCCTGTTCCACCCGCGAGCCGACCTTCGGCAGATCCACATAGACGATGTCGCCAAGTTCATGCTGCGCGTGATCCGTAATTCCCACGGTCGCGATTCCGTCCTGGGCGTTCACCCACTCGTGCTCTTTGGTGTAAACGAACTTTTCCGGATAACTGCTCATTTTGACCTCTTATAGAAAGGTGTATCGACGACGACAGCGTCCACCGGCTGGTTGCGGACGATCACCTGGATTTTCTGTCCTGCCTTCGCGCGATCAATGGGAAGGTAGCACAGACCGATATTCCTGTTCAGAGTCGGGGATGGAGAACCGCTCGTGACCCACCCGGCCGACGCGCCGTCGACCAATACTTCGTAACCGTCGCGGCCGATGCCGCGGCCGGTCATTTCAAAACCCGCGAGTTTGCGGGTCAGGCCCCGGTCTTTCTGTTTGGCCAAGGAGTCACGGCCGATAAACTCGCCCTTTTCCAGCTTGACGATCCAGCCGAGATCCGCCTCCAGCGGCGAGATGGAAGCATGGATCTCGTGCCCATACAGCGCCATTTTCGATTCGAGGCGGAGAGTGTTACGGGCGCCGAGTCCGCACGGTTTGATTCCGAACTCCGCACCCGCATCAATGATCTCGTTCCAGATGCGCGGCGCTTCAAGGGGATCGATGTAGATCTCGAAGCCATCCTCGCCGGTGTAGCCGGTTCGGGCGATGCGGGCGGGTGTCCCGGAGACGACACCGTCGGTGAACCAGTAGTACTTGATGGGGGCTAGGTCTACCGGCGTCAGCTTCTGTAGGGTTTCGAGAGCGCGGGGACCCTGGATCGCCAACTGCGCATAGCGGTCGCCGGCGAACTCGACCG
The DNA here is from genome assembly GCA_025462965.1 of Bryobacterales bacterium. Taxonomy (GTDB): domain Bacteria; phylum Acidobacteriota; class Terriglobia; order Bryobacterales; family Bryobacteraceae; genus JALYXI01. The sequence goes on along the minus strand of JAOAPQ010000377.1, from coordinate 1,486 downwards.
TGGCGCTAAACCTATTGAACGCCTGAATGTGTTCGAAGTCCTTCTCCTGGTTGGACGCATTGACGCAGATGAAATAATGATCGTCCGCGACTTTGTGCACCAGAATGTCATCGACGAAGCCGCCATGCTCGTAAAGAAGGCCAGAGTAGTGGGCTTGACCGGTCTTCAGTTTGGCGACGGAATTGGTGGTGACGTAATCGGTGAGTTTCGCAGCTTCGGGGCCGTGGATCTCAATCTCGCCCATGTGGCTAACGTCAAACAGCCCGACCGCGCGGCGGACGGTCTGGTGCTCATCCACCAGGCCGGAGTATTGCACGGGCATATCCCAGCCGCCGAAATCGACCATCTTCGCGCCGGAGGCCCGATGAAGCTCGTTGAGCGAAGTTTTTTTTAGACCGGCCGGGTCGCTCATTACTTGGCGGCTTCGATGGATTTCACCGTAATCACTTTGCCGGTCAGAGTTCCGGACACCTTCACCTTCTGGGCGGCGAACTTTGCGGGTGTCTGCTGGTCGCTCAACTCATAGACATTCTTACCGTCGGCAAGAACATACTTGGAACCCATCTTGACGCACTCGGTGACGCACTTAGTATCCGGCGTCACGTTCATCATCTTATGATCCATGCCGCACATTTGGTCGGTGATCACGCCGATGAAACTTTTTGTCTGAGCGGGCGCAAGGCACAGACAGGCAGTGAAGAAGAACAGAATGCTTTTTTTCATGGAAACCTTATTCTAACCCGCACTCTGCCAGAACGCTTTGCCCACGAAGAACGGACCCATGGCTTCGATGTACCGTGATGTCTGCTTGGTTCGGCGCATGGCCTGGATGCAAGCGGAGAGCGCGTAGAGGTCCTTGCCGGTAAGACCGATGATGAAGTCGTTATCGTTCTTATCGAGGCCGAAGCAGGCGAGGCGGATATCCTGGGCAAAGCCAGCTTCGCCGAAGGAGTGCCCGATTTTGCCATGCTCGCGAAGGATCGGTGCTTGTTCTTCCGGCGGCAAGGCGGAGAACTCGCCCTTACGGCGAAGAGGATACCAGATGGCCCAGGGCGATTCCGGGTCGGTGACGGCGCGCTTTGGTTTCTCAAGCAGCCAGTCTTCCAGGTTCGGCTCGTGTCCCAGTGAGTAAGTGCGGCCGAGCATGGAGTACTCCAGTTTTTGCTGGAGCTTGGCGAAGGCGGACATGTTGAGAGCGAGCCGCAGAGGGTCCACGAAAAAGTTCGGGTCATCGCTCCAGGTCAGTAAGCCGATCCCGCGTGGATCGTTCACATCCTTATACAAAACCCCTTCGATTCCACGTTCGCAGAGAATGTGTGAAAGAGAGGAGGGATCCTCGCACTCGCCGAACGCCAGCAGTTGCATGAACAGGCGTTTATCGGAAAGCTGGGGTTCACCGTTGCGGACGCCGCCGCGCTCACGGATGTCGAGTCGTTCTTCCATATCCTTATGCTACTGTGCGACGCCCTAAGAATCTCGTGAAACG
>JAOAPQ010000334.1 GCA_025462965.1 Bryobacterales bacterium | reverse complement strand
TATGAGGAACTGGCGAAGCTCGCGAAGGAAAATCAGCCGCTTCCGAAATTCCCGCTGGCCGTTTCCCTGCGCGCGAAGCAAATTGTGAAGCGCGGCGAACTCGAAGCCTCCAACGTCGTCGGCGTCCTACCCAGCTCGGACGCAAAGCTGAAAAACGAGTACGTCGTCATGTCCGCCCATCTCGATCACCTGGGCACCGGCCGACCCGTAAATGGTGACGCTATTTACAACGGAGCCATGGACGACGCTTCCGGCATCGCTTCCATTCTCGAGATCGCGCGCCAACTCAAGGAAACGGGGGCGGCCCACAAGCGCTCCATCCTCTTTCTCGCTGTCGGCGGCGAAGAAAAGGGCGAACTCGGCTCCCGCTACTTCGCCGCACACCCCACGGTTCCCGCGAACCAGATCGTCGCCGATATCAACCTCGATATGTTCCTGCCTCTGCACTCGCTGAAAGTCATCGAAGTCCAGGGCCTCGGCGAATCCACGCTCGGCGATACCATCCGCGCCGCCGCGAAAGATGCCGGCGTCGCCGTGCAGGCCGATAAAGAGCCGGAACAGAACCGCTTCATCCGTAGCGACCAGTACAGCTTCATCCGCAACGGCGTCCCCGCGCTCGCATTCAAGTTCGGATACGAATTCGGCACTCCCGAAGAGAAAATCCATAAAGACTGGGTCAAAGATCGTTACCACAAGCCTTCCGACGACCTGAACCAGCCCGTTGATATCGCGGCCGCGGCCCAGTTCGACCGCATCATTGCGGATTTACTCGCGCGCGTCGCCAATGATCCCGCGCGCCCCGAGTGGAACAAAGACAGCTTCTTCCGCCGCTTCGCGACGGCCAATCGGTAAGGTCATGCTCAACGATCTCTTGTACGCCGCCCGCAGCCTCCGCAAGAGTCCTGTCTTCGCCGTCACCGCCATCGTCACCATCGCTCTCGGCATCGGCGCCAGTACTGCGATCTTCAGTGTCACCGACGCCGTGCTGCTGCGGCCTCTGCCCTACAAGAATCCCGACCGCCTCGTCTTCGCCTGCAGCGATATGACCCGCCGCAACGTGAAGGACTTCCCGTTCTCGAACGCGGACTACTTCGATCTCCGCGCCGGAACCACGGCCGTGTTCGACGACATCGGCGGTGTCGCCACCGGGCGCGGCGCAATCGCGCGGGAGGATGGCAGCCTCGAACCTGTCTCGAACGCCGGCGTCACGACGAACTTCTTTCGCCTGATGGGCGCAAAAATCGCGATGGGCCGCGATTTCACCGACGCGGACGGCCAACCCGCGCCGACACCCCCGCCCGTCGCCGCCGGACAAACGGCCCCGCCCGCGCCGGCAGGCCCCGCCGTTGCCATTCTGAGCTACGAGTTCTGGCAGCGCCGGTATGCCGCCGATACCGGTATCCTCGGCCGCAACCTCCCTAATAATGGCCCCCAGATCGTGGGCGTGCTCGCGCCCCGCTTTGAGCTGTTCTTCCCACCCGCCGCGAACATGGAAAGCCTCCCGGATATCTGGTTCGCCAGACGCATGGCTTACGATGCCACCCAGCGAAATAATGTTGCGATCCGCATCATCGGCAGGCTCAAGGATGGCGTGACACTCGATCGCGCGCAGCCCGCAGCCGACCTGGTCTCCGCCGATATCCGCCGCAAAAACACCATTTCCGCCACCGCCGGCCAGCGCATCCGGCTCGAGCCGATGCAGAAGTACATCGTCGCCGAAGTGCGGCCCGCCATACTCGCGCTGATGGGCGCCGTAATTTTCCTCCTGCTCATCGCCTGCGCGAACGTCGCAAACCTGATCCTCGTTCGCTCGTCTCTCCGCGAGCGTGAGCTCGCCGTACGCACCGCGCTCGGCGGCAGCCGCTGGCGGCTGGTGCGGCAGATGCTCGCCGAATCCGTGCTGCTCGCGGGCGCCGGCACCGTTCTAGGTGTCGCCCTCGCTTCGTTCGGCATCCACCAGTTGCTGGTCATCGCGCCGGCGAACCTTCCGCGCCTCGATTCCATCGCCATCGATCCCACGGTGCTCGCCTTCTCCGCGCTCACAGGTCTTGCCGCTGCCGCCATCTTCGGTGCCGCACCGGCTCTGCGCGCATCGCGCCCGAACGTGATGATTGCTCTTCGGGCGAGCGGACGCACCGCCGGTCTCGGCGGCGGACGCCTCCTGCGCAACAGCGTCGTCATCGCGGAAGTCGCGCTCTCGTTCGTCCTCCTCATCGGCTCAGGCCTCATGTTCCGCAGCTTCCTCGCGCTGCAGCGCATCGACCCCGGCTTCGAGGCCCACAACCTCCTCACCTTCCAGATCCTCGGAGGGCGCACCCCCGTCCCCGAGCAGCGCGCAGCCTTCATGCGCCAGGTCCACAGTCGCCTTGCCGCCATCCCCGGTGTCCAGAGCGTCACCGCCGCAACTCCGTTTCCGCTTGCGGGCGGCTTCAGCCCCATCCGGTGGGGCAGGGAAGAGGCCCTCACCGACCCCAGTAAATTCCAGGCCACCGATTTCCAGTTCGTCCTGCCCGGGTACTTCGAAACCATGCGTATGCGTCTTATCGCCGGGCGCACGTTCACTGAAGCCGACAACGCACCGACGCGCAAGGTCGTCGTCATCGATGAATCGCTCGCCGCCAAAGCGTTTCCGCACGAATCCGCCGTGGGCAAGCGCATTCTCACGCGCATCAACACGCCGGAGCCGGAATGGGTCCAGGTGATCGGTGTGGTCGGCCACCAGCGCGAAACTTCGCTCGCCGAAGTCGGCCGCGAGCAGCTCTATTTCACCGACGGCTTCATAGGATACGGCATCGCCGGACGATGGGCGGTACGTACGCCCGGAGATCCCGCGCAATACGCGCCGCTCGTGCGCTCCGCAATCGCCGCACTGGGCAATAAGCTGATGATGAGCGAAGTCCAACCCATGGACGTCCTGGTGGAAAAAGCGCAATCCTCCACACGCTTCTCCCTGCTGCTCATCGGAGTCTTCGCCGTGATCGCGCTGTTGCTCGCGGGCGTGGGACTTTACGGGGTCCTCTCCACGGTCGTTCGCCAGCGCACCGCCGAGATCGGCGTCCGCATGGCGCTCGGGGCCGCTCCGGGCCGCATCTTCAATCTCGTCGTGGGACACGGGCTCGCCCTGAGCGCCGCCGGCATTGCGGTCGGCCTCGTGGCGGCCTTCGCTCTCACCCGCGTGATGACCAGCATGCTGGTGGGCGTGAAGCCCACCGATCCCACAACCTTCACCGTCATGGCAATACTGTTTCTGGTGATCGCGGCTGTCGCCTCCTGGCTGCCCGCGCGCCGCGCCGCCGCGCTCGATCCCAACGCCGCCCTACGAGATGAATAGTCGAATGGAAAACTGTTCTGTCCGTACGCGAAAGCCGGCGGTGCGTCGCCGGGGTCTTTGATCCATGCCAAGGTAGAGTGATAGCGATGGTCACCATCCTTGGCGCAGGCGGAGCGATCGGCAATGAGCTTGCCAAAGTGCTCACCGCCCGAAACGAGCGCATCCGGCTGGTCAGCCGCAACCCCAAGGCTAGTACCGGCTCCGTTGAGACACTGGCCGCCGATCTCTCGCAACTCGATGACACCGTCAAGGCGGTTTCAGGTTCTGACGTTGCCTTTCTGCTTGTCGGCCTGAAGTATGACCTGAAGTTGTGGCGGGAACTTTGGCCCCGGATCATGCGCAACTCAATCGAGGCAGCCGAACGTGCCAACGCCAGACTAATTTTCTTCGACAACGTGTACATGTACGGCAAAGTGGACGGCGCCATGACGGAAGAAACGCCTTTTCGCCCCTGCAGCAGGAAGGGTGAAATCCGTGCGGAGATCGCGACGATGCTCTTGAATGAAATCAAAGCGGGAAACCTCACCGCTCTCATAGCCCGGTCCGCCGACTTCTACGGCCCCGGCGCTCGAACCGGGATCCCCAACGTTCTGGTCTTCGACAAGTTGGCCAAGGGCCAGAAGCCGGCCTGGCTCTCGAACGATTCAGTGAAGCACTCGTTCACCTTCACGCCCGACGCAGCGCGCAGCCTGGTTCAGCTCATGGATTCCGAGACCTCATGGAATCAAACCTGGCACGTCCCTACTGCGCCCAATCCCCCCACCGGAAAGGAGTTTATTGCTCTCGCCGCGAAGGAGTGCGGGACGACACCGAAGCACCGCGTTTTCACCCGGCCGATGCTCAAGGTGGCGGGATGGTTCAATACCACCGTGCGGGAATTGTACGAGATGCTCTATCAGTACGAGTTTGAATACATATTCGATTCCTCGAAATTCGCCAGAGCGTTCCATAGTCAGCCGACTTCCTACGCAGAGGGGATCCGCAAGACCGCTGAGGCCAGCCGGCAATAGGGAAGCGTTATTTCCCCTCGAACGCGGTCCCGGTTTTCCACCGCGGCCGCTCGTCCTCATTCGCCACCGCTTCCACCACCCGCCCAAAGAACTCATTGAACTTCGCCGCCGCCTCCGGATCCCAGGGCTGCTTTAAATCGTCCGCCGGGCTGTGATACCGCTGCTCATACCAGCGCCGGTACACGACCTCCTCCGGCGACCCCTTTTCGAACCCGAAAATAAACCCTACCGCCGGGACGCCGATCTGCATGAAATTGAAATGATCGGAGCGCCTCAGCAAATTGCGCTCCGGTTCCGGGTCAGCCTGAATCCGGATACCCATCGGCCCCGCCACGCGGCGCACCGTTTCCCCAAGCGTCGATTCGTCCACCGCCAGTGTCGTCAAAATCTTCAGCGGAAAGATCGGGCGGAGCTGATCCAAATTGATATTCGCAACCATTCGCTCTTTCGGCACCGTGAGATGCTGCGTAAAATAGCGCGATCCGAGCAAGCCCTTCTCTTCGCCTGTCACCACCGCGAAGAGCACGCTCCGCCGCAGTTTCGTGCCGCTTCGATGCAGCTTCTCGGCCAGATCGATCAGCGTTGCCACGTACGCCGCATCATCGAACGCGCCGTTGTAAATGCGGTCGCCATTCCACGGCTCACCAAACCCGTAACCGTCCAGGTGCGCGGAGACGACGACATACTCGTTCGCCAGCACCGGGTCCGAACCCGGAAGCGTCGCCAGAATGTTATCCGATTTCACCTCCGCGCTTTTTACCCGAAACTTCGCGCGAAAGTTCTGCGCGAGAG
>JAOAPQ010000263.1 GCA_025462965.1 Bryobacterales bacterium | reverse complement strand
ATATGTTGTCAATTTCAAAGGTTTCAATGCGCGCGCTTCCGATGGTGCTCGTCTGCTTACTTGGGTCACCCTCGATTGCCAGAGCTCAGTCGGAGGATGCGGGTTGTTCCAACCGGAGCCTTCGGGGCAGTTACGGATTTGCTATTGAGGGCTCGATTTTCGCGATACCCGGCGCTCCTGCGCTACCGGCTCCTATGCCGCTTCGTGCCGTCGCCATGACGACGTTCGATGGCAAAGGCGGCTTAACTCAGGTGGACCATTACGTTGTCGCGGGCATGCCCCCCATGGCGCCTTGGCAGGCGTCGACGGGGACATATACCGTCAACCCGAATTGCACGGGAACGCTTACGCTCATCGTTCCCGGAAATCCGCTATCTCCGTTTAACCTGTACTTCGTGGTGATCCGGCAGGGGAAGGAAATCCGCAGCGTTGTAGATGCGAATTTAGTCAGCAGCGTGGGTATCAGAATTGAGTAGTCGGCGTCGATGGCCGCCGGCTATGCGCGCTGCCTGAGCGGGCGATTAGCGCTCGCTGTTCGACATGCTGTGCCGCAACACGGGGCACAGCATTTTCTATGTCCACCCGCTTGATGAGTATGTCTCCACTAAGCGCCGGCTCATCCTTGACGGCCTAGGCGGTTTTTGTGAATGATTACTTACCAGCGCCTGGATTATCTTCGCAGTGCTTCTGACCCAACGCGGCGGGCGATCCTGGCGCGCTTCGCGTCCGGCGAGGCGTCGGTGACGGGGTCGTGACGCGCAGGCGAGGGCCCGCGGCGGGTCCCGAAAGTTCCTAGTGTTGCGCCGGTTCGGTCGGGCGGCTCCCGGTCCAGCTCACACGGGCCAGGCGGGTAACCAACCCGCCGCGGGATGGCATCCCGCCCTACATTCGCAGGCGACTGGCGTCCGGCGGAATTTCACGTTGGCGACTGGTGTCTTGACGGAATTTCTCGAAATTGCTTTCCCGGATGTCGAGAATGGGCCGCTTGCTCCGACTCACCCATGAAAGCGCACACTGAGTGCGAGAATCGAAGGGAGAAAAGACATGAAGTACATTTTGATGATGATTCCGAGCAAGGCCAACATGAGTTGCGATCCGATTGGCACCTGGCCCAAGAAGGACATCCAAGCGCACATCGCGTTCATGATGGGTTTCAACGAGGAACTCCGCGCATCCGGAGAGTTCGTGTCCGCCGAAGGCCTGGCCGGGCCGGAAGAGGCCAAGGTGGTGCGAGCCGGAAAGGACGGCGCGCCGATCACGGACGGCGTGTTCCCGGAGTCGAAAGAGTTTCTCGCCGGCTTCTGGATCATTGATGTCGAGAGTCCGGAGCGAGCCTATGCGGTCGCCGCCCGTGCTTCATCGGCGCCGGGACCCGGCGGGGCTCCGTTGAACATGCCGATCGAAGTGCGGCAGGTGATGAGCGGGCCGCCCGAAGAATTTGTTTAAGGGCAGGTTAGAATTACGCATGCGTTTCCGGTTCGCGCTCGCGCTGTGTCTCTCCGCTGCTTTCCTTTCCGCCGCCAAAAAACCGATCACAATCGAGGATACGCTCGCTCCGGCCCGGCGCTCAGGCCGGGGCGGGGCAGCCGTCAACTGGGCGCCGGATGGTAACCGCTTCGCCTACACCGAAGCCGGAAAGCTGTGGACCTACGACGTACAGTCGGGCAAGCGGCATCAGGTCATTGAACTTAAACAACTCGAAGACGCCGCCGCGAAGACCGAGGCTCCGGAAATCACGGACTGGACCAATCGCCGCGTTTCTTCGCAAAGCCAGCAGTGGTTCGCGTCCAGCAAGCGGATGCTGGTGAACGCGGGCGGCGATCTCTTCGTGGTCGATCTGGACAAAGGCCATTTCGAGCAATTAACCGAGACGAGGGAAGCGGAGCAGGACCCGAAGCTCTCGCCCGACAACACCAAGGTTTCCTTCCGCCGCGGGCACGATCTGTACTGCCTTGACATCGCGTCGAAGAGAGTGACGCGCCTCACGCACGATGGCTCCGACACTCTGCTGAACGCCGAGCTCGATTGGGTGTATCCGGAAGAACTCGATCTCGGCACGGCGCATTGGTGGTCGCCCGATAGCAAGAGCATTGCGTACCTACAGCTCGATATCAGCCACGAGCCGGTGTACCCGCAGGTGTCGCTGCTGAACACGCATGGCAAGCTCGAACCCGAGCGATATCCGAAGCCGGGCGATCCTAATGCGGAAGTACGTGTGGGCGTCGTGCCCGCGCAGGGCGGTGAAACGAGATGGATGGATCTGGGCGAACCGCGCGATCATCTGCTCGCGCGCGTTGCGTGGCTGCCCTCCAGCAAAGCCGTTTCCGTGGAGCGCTTGAACCGCGTGCAGAACCAGCTCGACTTCCTCTACGCCGATGTGGAGACCGGTAAATCGAAAACCATCATCCACGAGGAGGACCGTACCTGGATCAACGTGAACGACGGGCCATACTTTCTGGATGACGGGTCGGGTTTTCTGTGGTCGAGCGAGCGCGAGGGCTTCCGGCACCTTTACCGCTACACGATGAACGGCAACCTGGAGAGCACGCTCACGCGCGGAGAGTGGGAAGTGGACCGAATCGCGGGCGTGGATGAGAAAGCGCGCAAGGTATTCTACGTTTCTTCCGAAGTGAGTCCGCTCGAGCGCCATCTCTTTGCCGTGGATTTCGACGGAAGCAACCGGCTGCAACTCTCGACCGGCGCGGGCACGCACATGATCTCGATGCCGAAGGCCGCGACGAGCTACCTGGACACCTGGTCCAGCCTGGCGTCCCCTCCCGAGACCACTCTGCATCGCGCGGATGGTTCGAAGATCGCGGTATACCGTGAAGCAGACCGCAAGGCGCAGAACGAATTCGAAATTCTGCCAACGGAGATCGTCCACTTCAACACACGCGATGGCGCGCTGCTCTACGGGCGTCTTATCAAGCCGGCGGGTTTCACGGCCGGGAAGAAGTATCCGGTGATCGTGATGGTTTACGGCGGGCCGCACGCGCAGTCAGTAACGAACTCCTGGGCGGGGGTCAACTGGGACCAGGCGCTGGCGCACAAGGGCTTCGCGATCTGGCAAGTGGACAACCGCGGCTCGTACGGACGGGGCCACAAATGGGAGTCGCAGGTCTATCACAACCTCGGGGAGCTGGAGCTGGAAGACCAGAAGGCGGGCATCGAATATCTGAAGACTCTGGGCTTCGCCGATACCGCGCGCATGGGCATGTACGGCTGGAGTTACGGCGGGTATATGACGCTGTTCAGCCTCACGCACGCGCCCGGCCTGTTCCGCGCGGGGGTTGCCGGGGCCCCGGTGACCGACTGGCGCAACTACGACACCATCTACACGGAACGCTACATGGGGATGCCGAAGGAGAACGAATCCGGGTATCGCAAGAGCTCGCCCGTCTATAGCGCCGCTGCGCTGCAGGCAAAGCTGCTGATCGTCCACAATATCGAAGACGACAACGTGCATTTCCAGAATTCTCTGCAGATGGCCG
>JAOAPQ010000203.1 GCA_025462965.1 Bryobacterales bacterium | reverse complement strand
GCCCGTCACCCCGGTTCGCGAGACCAGATAAACGAAGCCGCTGGAATATTGAGCCACCAATTTCAAGCGGCGGGGCGAACTCGTGGGCGCGGCGAGAAACACCGTATCCAGACCGTGCGCACGCATCACGCGCGTGTACTCTTCGGCTTCTTCCACACTGGCATCGATAAGCAGGCAACCATCGATGCCGCACGCAGCGGCGTCGCGCGCCAGATTCTCCAGGCCGTAGCGAAGCACAGGGTTCAGGTATGTGAAGAGTAGCAGCGGGATCTCGGAAGTGCGGCGGATTTCCGACGCGATTGCGAGCACCTTGCGCAGCGTCGTTCCGGCCCGCAGAGCCCGATCGCCGGCCCGCTGGATGGCGGGGCCGTCGGCGATGGGATCGGAAAAGGGGACGCCGAGCTCGATGAGGTCCGCCCCGCCGCGTTCCAGCGCCGCGACCAATCCGGGCGTGCGTTCCGGGGCGGGATCGCCCGCTGTGATGTAGGCGATCAGACCTTTACGATTTTCCTGCTTCAGGTTTTGAAAGAGCTGGCCGATTCGCGTCAAATGCGGTCGAGCTCCGGGAAGTTTTCGCGGTAGATATCCATATCCTTATCGCCACGGCCGGAGACGTTCACGAGAAATTTCTGGCCTTTGGCTTCCGGCGCCCGGCGGATGGCCTCCGCCACGGCATGCGAGCTTTCGAGCGCGGGAATAATGCCTTCCGTCCGGCTGAGCCGTAGCGCCGCATCGAGAGCTTCCGCGTCGGTGGCGGAGGTGTACCCGGCGCGCTTCGCGTCATTCAGATAGGCGTGCTCGGGACCCACCATCGCGTAATCGAGGCCCGCCGAGATGGAGTGCGTGAGCGAGATCTGGCCATCGGCGTCCTGGAGCAGATAACTGAACGCGCCTTGCAGGACGCCCGGAGAGCCGCCGTTGAAACGCGCGGCATGGTCGCCCAGCGTGGTGGCACGGCCTCCGGCTTCCACGCCGATCAGGCGCACCGATTCGTCCTTCACGAAAGGATGGAAGATGCCGATGGCGTTGCTGCCTCCGCCGACGCAGGCGAATACGGCGTCCGGCAGCCCGCCCGCCTGCTCAATCATCTGGGCGCGCGCCTCCACGCCGATCACACGGTGGAATTCACGCACCATCAGCGGGTATGGATGCGAACCGAGCGCGCTTCCGAGCAGGTAGTGCGTTGTCGAAACATTCGTGACCCAATCGCGCATGGCTTCACTGATGGCGTCCTTCAGCGTGCGGCTGCCGTTCGAGACGCCGACCACCTTCGCGCCGAGCAACCGCATGCGGAAGACATTGAGGCGCTGGCGGCGCATATCCTCTTCGCCCATGTAAACCGTGCAATCGAAGCCAAACAACGCGCACACGGTGGCGGTGGCGACGCCGTGCTGGCCCGCGCCGGTTTCGGCGATGATGCGGCGCTTGCCCATGCGCCGGGCAAGCAGAGCCTGTCCCAGGCAGTTGTTGATCTTATGCGCGCCGGTGTGGAGCAGGTCTTCGCGCTTGAGATAAATGTCCGCTCCGCCGAGCGACTCGGAGAGCCGCTTCGCGTAATAGAGGGGAGTCGGCCGGCCGGCATAGTTATGCAGCAGATCATCGAGTTCGGCGTGAAAGGCCGGGTCCTCGCGCGCGGCGAAGAACGTGTTTTCCAGCTCTTCCAGAGGCGACATGAGCACCTCCGGGACGAAGCGGCCCCCGTAAGGGCCGAAGTGCCCGGAGGCGTTGGGTTCAGAGTTCAGCATGACAATACCGTTTGGATGAAGCGGCGCATGGCCGCGTGGTCTTTCCTGCCCGGCGAAGATTCAATGCGCGAACATACATCCACGCCCCAAGGACGCACGCGCTCGATAGCCTCGCGAACATTATCACAATCGAGGCCACCGGCCAGGATCAGCTTGCGCGTGCCCGGCATAGCCATGGACCAATCGAACGTGACGCCCGAGGCAGGTCCGTCGAGCAACAGCGCTTCGATGTCGAAAGGGTTGAGCGATGCGGGATCGAAACCTTCCGTGACGCGGGCGGCTTTCCAGACGCGCAGGCCCCTCGGGACGTCGGCAGGCGTTTCCTGGCCATGGAGCTGCGCGACATCGAGCCCAAGCATTTCCGCGAGTCGTTCGATGCGCGCGGGGGACTCGTTCACAAAGACACCGGCTTTCCAGATGTGTTCCGGAATGTGTTGGATCCAGGCGGCAAGCGCATCCGGTTCAATGAATCGCGGACTGGTGCGCACGAAGATGAATCCGAGCGCCTGCGCACCTGCGTCGATTGCGGCGCGCGCGTCTTCCAGATTCGTGAGCCCGCAGATTTTTACGAACATAGTGCTCGCAGCGAGGCGGCTGGGTCGCCCGATTTCATGAGAGATTCTCCCACCAGGAAGGCCTGAAAGCCGGCCGCTGTGAGCTTATGGATGTGCGCAGCCGTGAAGATTCCGCTTTCGCTCACCTTGAGAATGTGAGCGGGGATGTGCTTGGCGAGGCGCAGCGACGTTTGCAGGTGAACGTCGAAAGTACGGAGGTCGCGGTTGTTCACGCCGATGATTTCGGCGCCGGATTCGAGCGCTATGTCCAATTCTCTTTCGTCGTGCACCTCGACTAGCGCGGCCATCCTGTACTGCGCGGCCAATTCGCGGAAAGCTCGCATTTGGGAGGCATCCAGAATTGCGGCGATAAGGAGGATTGCGTCGGCCCCGTGAGCGGCGGCTTCGACCACTTGGTAATCGGCTATTGTGAAATCCTTGCGCAGTACCGGAAGCGCCACGGCCTCGCGGGCTTTTTCCAGATCCGCGAGACTGCCCTGAAAGAAATCGCGGTCGGTGAGGACGGAAAGAGCACTGGCGCCACCCTGCTGATAATGCGCGGCTATGAGCGCCGGATCGAAATTCTGCGAAAGGACTCCACGGCTTGGGGATGCTTTCTTAATCTCGGCGATGACTGCTGGCTGCTGTCGGCGCAGGGCTTGGGCGAAGTCCCGAGGAGTGGCGTTCGCCGCGCGCTGTTCCAGTTCGGACCGCGGAACCGAGGCATCGCGCAGCTCGGCCTGCTTGCGCTGGACGATGCGGGCCAGAATGTCGGGAACGATTGCGGTCAACGTTTCTATTGTATCGAGGTGGCGAAGGCTGCTCAGGGAAGACTGAACCGCACCCCTGCCCGCACCAGCGTCGGCGCCCCCACTGTCGGCGTTGGAGTGAAGCCCGTGTAGTATTGGTGATCGAGCACATTTTCCAGCGCGAGATCCGCAGTGATCCACTTTGTTATGCGCTGCCGGACGACCGCCTGCACTGTCGCGAAGCCAGGCAGACGGAACTGGTTCAGATCGTCATCGAACTGCGCGGAGTAGCTGCGAAAACCAACTGAGGCGAGTGTGCCTCCGCGTTCATAACTCACCTGCGCGGAACCCTGGTGTTTCGGGACCTGCGGGATGCGAGGACCCGTTGCGTACCGGGAATCGACGAACAGGTACCCGGCCTCCGCATGCCATTCCCGCCATCGCCGGCCGGCACTGAATTCCACACCGCGCGAAATACTGTGCGCCCCGTTCTGCCGCTGCCGCGTAATCAGCGCCGGCGTCGAACTGAGGGTTGCATTGGTGATCAGGTTCCCTAGTGAATTGCGGAAGACGGTCACGCGGATCGCCCCCGTTTCGGTGATGAAATCGGCGCCGGCTTCCGCGCCGAACAGGGTTTCGGGAACCAGCGCGTTATTCGCGAGCGTGACCGTGTTGCCGACCCGGAACTGCCGGTAAAGCTCATTCAACGTGGGCGCGCGGAAGGCGCGATATACCGAACCGCGCGTGCGCCACCGGCCGCGTCCATAGGCGAAGCCGCCGCTCGGGCTGAAAAACTGGCGATCCTGTCCGGTGAACTGATGCCGCGCCCCCAGGAAGAATCTGGCGCCGTGCCACTGCAGATCCGTCTGGACGAACTCACCATGCTGGAGCAGAGTCCCGCCGCTCACCTTGTAGCCGGTGGGCACGGTAGCTTCGTCGCTAAAGCCGCGGTTCTGATTCACATCGGCGCCCACGGCCGTGTTCCAGAAGCCGCCGTGATGGTTCCAGAGGAGGTCCGCGCCGTTGCCGTTGCTGGGAACGGTCTGAATCAGCGTTACGCGCTCGGAATTGCGGTTAGCCGCCACGGAGGAGTAATCGCTGTGGAACTGCTCCTGCGTGCGAAACGCGAGAAAGGAGATCTCATCGTGCGCCGCCTCCCGCACGTAGTGCAGCGAAGCGGTACCCAGGCTGGTGGAGTTGTGGGTAAGCTCGGTGCCGTTCTGGCGGTCCTCCGCGAGAATGTTCAGCTGCGCGAACAAACGATCTACGCCTCGGAACAAATCGAGGTGAAGATCGCCGGTCACAAACTCGACATTCGCGGGCCGGTCGACGGAACCGCGCGCATAGCCCGGCACAACGTAATAGCCATCCGTGCGGTACGCGCGACCGCTGCCGGAGATGGCGAAGTGAGACCAGAGGTCGGAGTAGCCTGCCCAAACATCCTGTGAATTTTCGTTGCCGCCTTCGTAGCCTCCGGAGAAATGACGGTGCGCGAGCTCGCGCGAGAAGAGGCCGATGGCCCCGCTCATCGCCAGATCGCCGAAAACGCTGGTGGAGGCTCCGCGTGAGATTTCCACGCGCCGCAGATCGTCGGGTGGAAATCGAGTCCAGTAAACCCAGCCGCCGAACGGATCGTTCATGGGCACGCCATCCCAGAGCACCAGCGTGCGGCTGGCGCCGGTAGAGCCGATTCCCCGCAGCGATACACCCTGCGTGGTGGGATTCGCGACGATGCTCGATGTCCGCCGGAACAGGCTGAAGCCGGGCACCTGCCGCAGGCGGTCATCGATGTTCACGCCGGGCGTGAGGGCGAGATCGCGCGACGAAATGTCGGTGATGTTGGCCGGCGTTTCGGTGATTACGTTTTCGAAAACAGTGATAGACGTGCGGATGGGTTCAGGCGTTTGCGGCTGTGTTGCCGGAGCCGCCGCCGGTGGCGGACTCTGCGCCCGCAGCGGGAAAAGCATCCAGACCAAGCATACGAGCGGGATGCCAACCTTCATCCAGGAAACTGTCCGGCGCGGCGCTGAGGAGAATTTGAAAGCTGCCGTCTTCGGGCGGCGGCAACGGACGGCGGTTATGCTGTGGTTCGGCAAAAGCAAGAAACCTCAGGATAGTATAAACGTCATCCTCATCCGGGCATCGCGCCCGGAAGCCTTGCGACAGCAAACATACGGTCAGGTTCTGGCGCGCCAGTTCCCAGGCGAGAAACGCGCAGCACTCCACCGCCTGTTCGAACCACTCCGGCGGAGCGCCCATGCTCAGGTCCAGGAAGATTTCCACTGTGCGCTGTTCGTCACGCGCGAATTCGCGCACCTGCAGGTCTCCGGTATGCGCCGTGCTTCTCCAATCCACGTGACGCGCGCTCTCCGTCGGTTCGTAAGGACGAATGCGGTAGAAATCCGTGCCGGGCCCCAGGACATTGCTTTCCATTTCTCCCATGATGCCGGTCAGCAGGTCTTCAAAGCCCGGCTGGGGATCGATGCAGGGATACACGACCGTCTCGCGCCGCAGCGTGACGAGCACGGTCTTTTCGAGGAAGCCGAACGGGAAGCTGGTGGAAAATACGAATAAATTCTCCATGTGGGCGCCTCGGCGGGGGAAGACGACATCCAGCGGCTCTTCGAGGGAGCGGCCGCCGGGTACCACGGGGAAATACATAGGGACGGCGAGAATGGGGGTTGGGCCGTCGCCCGCCACCAGGATGGAGAACGACGGCATCCAGCGTTTCGTGTTCCGAAGGCGTATGCGGGCTGCCGTCTTTCGGCGGGCGGAGATGTGTTCCGGCAGGATCAGCTCGAGTTCCAGGCCCGCCAGAACGAGTCTGCTGACAAGCCCGGAAATCAGCAGGGTCGCGAGCATGGCTGCAACGATCAGGAACAGGAGGTTGTTCGCCGAGATGGCCGCGGCGAGGCCCACCAGCAGCAGCGCGAACGCGAACAGGACACCCCCGCGCGCCACCCTGTGACGGACGCGCCCGCGCAAAACGGCTGTCAGCTTGCTCCACTGCACCTGTTGTCATACTGAACGCATCATGGCCTACAAGTCCATCGACAGTTACGGAGTGATCGGCGACCTGCACACGGCGGCGCTGGTGGGAAATGACGGATCCATCGACTGGCACTGCCTTCCGGATTTCGATTCACCGAGCGTCTTTGCCGCGATTCTGGACGAAAGGAAGGGCGGCCATTTTCGTATCTGCGCCACGCAGCAAGCGCATGTAAGGCAGATGTACTGGCCGGACACCAACGTCCTGGTTACCAGGTTCATGAGGCCCGAAGGCGTAGGCGAAGTGGTCGACTTCATGCCGCTCGGAAGGACCGGGCGCGCGTGGAGGCGGATTGTTCGCATCGTCCGCTGCGTCCGCGGGTCGGTGAACTTTCGCATGGAGTGCGCGCCGGCCTTCGATTATGCGCGCGCGACACACGAGACCAGCGTCAGCGGAAACCGGGCGTTGTTCACATCCGGAGATTCCAGGATGTCGCTCGCCAGTTCCGTCGCGATGGACGTCGGCGAAGGAGGCATGGCCGCTTGTGAGTTTCCGCTGAGTGAGAACGAGAGCGCGACATTCGTCCTGCACTTCTCCGCCGAGGAAGAGTCCGAAATTTCCGGCGATCTCAACAAGTTCGGCGATGAAGCGCTGCGCGCGACGATCGCGTACTGGAAGGAATGGGCAGGGCGGTGCCAATATCGCGGGCGGTGGCGCGAGATGGTGACGCGGTCGGCGCTCGCGCTCAAACTGCTGACGTACGAACCGACCGGAGCGATTATCGCGGCCATCACCTGCAGCTTGCCGGAGGTGGAAGGCGGCGTTCGCAACTGGGACTACCGGTACACGTGGATTCGCGACGCGGCGTTCACCATCTTCGCCCTTTTGCGGCTGGGCTACTACGACGAAGCGACCCGGTTCATGGAATGGCTGCACGAGCGCTGCAAGGAAAACCAGGAAACCGGCCCGATTCAGGTGATGTACCGCATCGACGGTTCGCCGAAACTCCCGGAGTTCACGCTCGACCATCTGGAGGGGTACCGCGGATCGCGGCCCGTGCGGGTGGGGAACGCGGCAAGTGAGCAGCTACAACTCGATATTTACGGAGAGCTGATCGACTCCATTTACCTCTACAACAAATACGCGCAGCCGATCTCGTGGGATCTGTGGAAGAACGTGCGGCTCATGATCGATTGGGTATGTGACAACTGGGAACGTCCCGACAAGGGTATCTGGGAGATGCGGAATGAGCCACAGCAGCAAACGTATTCAAAGGTGCAATGCTGGGTAGCGCTGGACCGCGGCATTCGCATCGCCCGGCAGCGGAATCTGCCGATCGATCTGGCCCGCGCGATCAAGGAATCACACCGGATCTATGAAACCGTCATGGAGCGAGGCTGGAGCGAGAAGGAGCAGAGTTTCACGCAGACACTCGACGGCGACGCGGTGGACGCAACCAGTCTTCTTTTCCCGCTGATGCTGTTCGCGACGCCGCGCGACCCGCGGATGAAGAAGACACTGGAACGGGTACGAAGAGACCTGGTCTCGGACAGTCTGGTTTACCGGTACCGGACCGAGGGCGAACGGACGGACGGGCTGCCGGGCAACGAAGGTACGTTCAGCGTCTGTACGTTCTGGATGGTGGAAGTGCTCGCCCGCTCCGGACAGACGGACGACGCGCGGCTGGTTTTTGAAAAAATGCTGACGTATGCCAATCCCCTCGGGCTCTATGCGGAAGAGATCGGACCCTCCGGGGAGGCCATGGGCAACTTCCCGCAGGCGTTTACTCATTTGGGCTTGATCTCCGCGGCCTGGGATCTGGATAAGATGCTGGGGGATAAGAAATAGGTTGGAGGGCTTACAATCGGCTTATATGGCGATATCTACGGCCGTTTCCGTTGCGGACTATCTTGCCACCAGTTACGAGGATGGAGATCGAGAGTATGTCGATGGCGAGGTGCTGGAGAGACACGTGGGTGAGCTAGATCACGGTAACGTGCAAGGAAATATATATTTTTATTTGCGAATGAAGTATGAGCATCTGATTTGGGCGGGTCCGGAAATTCGCGTTCAGGTCAAGCCGTCGCGCTTCCGCGTTCCGGACGTAACCGTTATGCTCGGGCGCAAGCCTTCCGGCGCCATAATCGTTCAGCCGCCCTTCATCGCGATTGAGGTGCTCTCAAGGGAAGATCGTGCCGTGGATCTTCAGGCGAAAATACAGGATTACCTCGAGTTCGGAGTTGTGTACGTCTGGGTCTTAAACCCGATTACGTGCACGGCCGCTACGTACACACCCAACGGCGTAGTCTCGCACAGGGACGGCGTACTTCGGACCGAAAACCCTGAAATAGTTGTCCCGCTATCCTCAATTTTTTAACGCAACCAGCCGCCGCCGAAGCGAGATCAAGAGCATCGGCGACAAGATCGCCGGCGATACCCATTGCAGCGAACAGGCCACAGTCGGCCTCATCAGGTACAGTAACTTCATGAAAAATGTCTCACTGTTGACTGTTCTTGTCACTCTGCCCCTCGCCGCGCAAGCCGCGGATTGGCGTCCGTTATTCAACGGCAAAAACCTGGATGGCTGGGAGGTACAGGGCGAGAGTGTCTGGACGGTTATGAAAGACGGCACGCTGGTGGGCTCGCGCCCGTTCCATGGCGGCAAAGAAGCATTTGGCGCGTGGCCCATCACCGAGCATCAGTTCGGTTCATGGCTGAATCAGCAATCCTGGCTGTACACGAAGGAAGAGTTCAAGAACTTCGACTTGCACGTGGAATATTGGATGCCGCCCGGCGGCAACAGCGGCGTATCGATCCGCGACAGCTCGCACGGGAAGCGCTCCTTCGGCCCAGGGCCGAATACGACGCCCGCGCACATCGGATATGAAATCCAGATCATCGACGGCGATGCGCAAAAGTATCCTTCGGGGAGCGTTTACCTGTTCGCAGCCGCGAAAACCGGGATTCAGCGCGCGGGCGACTGGAACGAAATGGAAATCGAATCGCGCGCCGGCATGATCCGCGTCCGCATCAATGGGCAATTGGCGGCCGAGAGCCCCGGCGACCCGGCACGCCCGGCGAGCGGGCCGATTGGCCTGCAACTGCACGATCGCTTCAGCTGGATCATGTTCCGCAACGTGAAGATTCATGTGCTGAACTAGTGAAACCGGCATATGAAAAAACTCTCGGCACATCTGCTCCTGCTCACTGCGCTCGCGCCCCTCACCTGGGCTCAGAGCGATAACGGTTCCACATCGAAAGTCGCAGCG
>JAOAPQ010000197.1 GCA_025462965.1 Bryobacterales bacterium | reverse complement strand
CAGATTTTGTTGCCAAGCTTGCGGGGTTGAGTGTGGGTAAAGGCTTGCCAAGTGGGAGAGCAGGGTTCGTCCCTGATGTTTGCTGCTGATGATCGTGGTATAGGCATAGCCCCGGTTGAGCATGTTGGTCGAGTCTGAGTTATAGCACCTGCGGCGGGAGTTGCTGGCTGCGTCCGGTGTGGGAAGCCGGATTTCGCGCGAACACGGGCAATCCGTAAGCGACGCCTTTGGATCAGTACCGAGAAACGCGCCAGGGTCCAGGAACGTCATTGGGCGCATTTCGTGTCGGCAATCCGCTTGAGCAAATCGTCCCCATCTCGGACAATACCCCCAAACCTGCTGCGGGCTTGCCAACCGAAGTAGTGAATAATAATGGACGCTATCGCCAACAGCCCGAATCGACTGCGCTTGAAACTTTCAAGCGGTCTCACCTGCGACCGAGATCCCGAGTCGATCATTCACTGCATCCTGAAGTTTTTATCGGTACTGATTCTGAACGCACGAATGGATTACTTCCGGTTAGCCCGTGACTCGCCACAAATGCTGAATCCGCAGAGCCTCCTCGCAGGGAACCAGATTATTAAGCGGCGGGGTAGTAGAATCCAAGACACCACCCGGCCCGGCTCTTGCTCCACCTCCGCAACTAAGGAGCTACACCATGCGAGTGCTCGCCCTTTGTCTCATCGCACCCCTGGCCGCCTCAGCGGCTGCTCAGAACTCCAGGCCTGTCCCACGAGCGGCTACCCCTGCGACGAGAAGCGCGGCGGTTCCTGCCACTCCCGCAACGGCGGACAAACCCTCCTCTACTGCTGCAGCGCACTTCACGGCCGCCGGCCTCAACAACGAGGACGACCTGGTCCGCATCTACACCGGCGACTTCCCGTCCATCCGGCTCGATCGCGGCGGTACCGAGTTCATGATGATCATCTCCGGTTACATGGAGGATTTCGGTAGGGCCTGCAAGCAGTTCCTTCCGCCCAATAAAGTCGAGATCACGGTCCAGGTCTGCAACGATCCTCCCTCCACGTCGGTGCCATACAGCCCTGACGGTGTACATGACGCGTACGGCAATCGCCTCCCGATGACCACCGGCTGCTCCGGGTACCACACCGAGGGCACCGGCGTGTACGCTGATCCCAACCTCTACAACGCCGTCAACACCGTAACCGCAAAGTCCCAGGTGAACCTGATCCAAAATATGCTGGGAGCGGGAAAGGGAGGACGGGCAGCCAATCCTCTCACGAACCCCGGGCAGCTCACCGACCAGCTCGTCGCCGTAGCTGGCGAGACGACGAAACTCATCTCCGCGAACGGTTGCGGCAGCGTTGGCCTCAAAAATTTCCAATCCAACCTCATCCGTTTCGCGAACGGAGCAGCTCCAATAAAGTACGCGGGGGCGGTTGTCTCAGCCCCGGTCGCTGTCCTGCCAGGCGTTCGAGATGCCGACTTCACTCGCCTTTTGGATGACCTCGTTGCTGACAATTCCCGCGGATGGATCATGAATCACTATCAGGCTGGCAGCATATCCGATCCCATCGCCTCCCATGATCCCACTGGCGCGCCAACCCGCGTTATGGCTCGCTTTCGCTATGTCGGCGGCCAGCAGGGACGCATCAATGTCACGTTCAAAAATGGAGTGCCCGACTGCCTCTACTTCTCCGACGCGCCGGATAGCTGCCGCTTACCCAGCCAGCGCATCATCTCTGCCTACGAGAAGAACGCTTACGCCAGGTACACCGCAGCACAGGCGCGCCAAAGTCCCTTCGCAGAAGGCTGCAATGCCTTTATGAAGGCCCCGAAGACCTCCAGGTACGCCCCGTCCGATCCCGAAGGCTACTGTCAGTGCCTCAGTAACGGTTATCAGAAGGTGATGACCCCCGCAGAAGAAGTCTTCTACGGCCAGAACTTTGAAGCTAAGTTCTGGCGCGGCATCGCGCAGCCGAAATCGGACGATCCAGCATGGTCCCGCCTGAATCCAGTGGCTGTAAGTTGCATGCAGTAGCCTGAAGCGGCGCTTGCGCCAACAAGCAGCCTCCCGCTCGTCTGCATCCACACTTCGTTCCTAGGCCTATCGCTTGTCATCGGGCCGCGCTGGATGTGGGGATTGCCTTCGGCTTGGACGTGGGGGGCTGGATACCTAAGGGAAGACTGGACGAAAACGGAAAGATCCCCGAAACATATCCAAATCTGATTGAAGCAGAGAATAGCGAGCCAGGACTCCGCACCGAACTAAACGTCCGCGACTCGGACGCTACACTGTTGCTGTCACATGGTGCGTTGGTGGGTGGCTCCGAACTGACCAAGAACCTGGCAATTCGGCTGGGGAAACCGTGGAAGCATGTCGATCTAGCGCAGAAAACGACGAGCCTTGCCATAGCCGAGATTAAGGCGTGGCTTGATGGAGCGCAGCCTCGTGTTCTCAACATTGCGGGCGCACGCGCAAGCGAAGACCCACTCATCTATGAGGAAACGAGACTCGTTCTCGAAGGGGTTTTGATGAACGAAAGCCTAAGTATTCTCCTGCCATTGCGTGAATCAGTGGTGTCTCAATGCGGCCGGTGGGACCAGATTAGATGGCAGGTTCCTTCCTGGTTCTGTACCCTCGGAACGCTAAGCGTCGGCTTCGCCCAACTAATCGTTTCGAGCCTTCACAATCCTTTCCTGGCGCGCTTGTTCTTTTTTGCGCTCGGCGTGTTCGGAATCTATGCGCTTTGCTGCTCATCAATCTCATCCGGTACGAAAGTGCGACGGTTGCACAATTCAACGCCAGTCTGGAAAAATTCCAGTTGCGGAATGATGTAAGAGCAGTCTTGAAGATTGTTCGACCGTTCTCCTTCAGCTCGCGGAAAATTCTACTTACGGCAACATTCTGGTTCTTGCTTTACATAATCGCGCTCACTACGCTGTTTCTCGATTTTGCCATCCTCGTTCCCGCTTGGGTTAGATAAACACACCGGCATTAACGGTATGTGCGCACACTTGATTGCCTCGATAGATGTTGCGCTTTTCGGCAGGCTCGGATAGTGAATGATAAAGGACGTGGCTGTTGAAAAACTCAGTGCTTGGACCGATCTTGTGCGGGCCGGGGGAGTGTTACTGAGTGTTTCTCTTCTTTATCTAGGTGGTGAGAGCCTGTGGTGGTGTCGGTGGGCTTAGGAAGCGGACCAGTCGTTTGATGTTCTGCGCGGCCGCTGCCAGGAAGAACTGCTCCCGAACGAACTTCAGTCGTCGCAGGCGTAGACGGCGCAGTCCGATCTGATTCTTGAGTTCCGCGAACAGGGCTTCTACTTTCTTCCTTTGCCGCTGTGCCTTGGCAAACTCAGGCGTGTTCGCTAACTCCCGTGCGCGTTGCCGCGCCGGTTCGTGCTGATGGATGACCAGGCATCGGAAAGCCGCACTCGTGCATTGCGGCCGGAGCGCGCACGGGCCACACCGTTTGCGTGTCCCGATGTAGGTCCAGGCGTGATTGCGATGACTTTGGCCGCCGTAGTTCATAATCTGACCGGCAGGGCAAATATAACGATCGTGTTCCGCTTCGTAAGTGAAACGCTCGGGACCGAAGAATGGACTCCTCTTTCTGTGGATACTGTCGCGGGTCCGCATATAGGGAGTGACGTTACGATCCGCCAACCACTGTAAGAACTCCCCGTTCCCGTAGGTCGTGTCGGCTGCCACCGATTCGGGTGCTCGTCCTTGCCACTCGGCGAAACGGGTCAGCATATCTTGCGCGGCCACCGTCTCCTGGCTCATGCGAGCCGCCGTCGCTTGCACACCTACGATCACGCAGCTGTCGTTGTCCACCAGATAGTTGTCGTAGTAACCGAGACGCGCCGGCGTGCCGCCTTTGGTCGCGTAGGTGGAATCGGGATCGGTGGTCGATACCTGATCCTGCTCGTGCACCGGCTCTTCCACAGGGTTTTGCTCTTCCACTTCCCGCAAATACTGGCGCACGCTGTGATGCACCCGAGCTGCCTCCGCCAACTGCTCTCGCGGAATGCGACTCTCCTTGGCCGCGTTCGCTTCCACGAAGCTGCCATCCACCGACAAATGCTGGCCCTGTACCAGTCCCACCTCCACACACTGCCGCACGATCTGCTCAAACAACTGCTCAAACAGCTTCGACTCCTGAAATCGCCCGTGCCGGTTCTTGGAGAACGTCGAGTGATGTGGGATCTCCTGATCGAACCCCAGACCGGTGAACCAGCGCCAGGCCAGATGCATGCGCAACTCTTCGACCAACTTGCGTTCGCTGGTCATGCCGTACAAATAACCGATCAGCAGAATGCGTAGCAGCAACTCAGGATCAATCGACGGTCGACCTGTCTCGCTGTAACTCTCTTTCAGCTTCTCGCGCACGAAGGCAAAGCTGATGTGCTTCTCAATCAGCCGCAGCAGATGATTTTCAGGAACTTGATCTTCCAATCGGAAGTAGTAGAACAACGCTTCTGAGCGGTCGTGTTGCCCCATCATGACTAGCAAGCCTCCGAAAATGGCGATCCACAGCATGGCAAGCATTCCTCCTTACTTATTACCATGCTTCTGCCGCCATCCGATCGCTAATCACGGTGACTTTTTCAACACCCAC
>JAOAPQ010000175.1 GCA_025462965.1 Bryobacterales bacterium | reverse complement strand
ACTTCAAGGCTTTCCTGTTCAAAACGAATGCCCTGGCGCTGGCCGTGGGCGTGATCATCGGGGCAGCGGTAGGCAAGGTTGTCTCATCGCTGGTCGCGGATCTTCTCATGCCGTTGGTCAGTTTAGTTATCCCGAGCGGAGACTGGCGGTCCGCGAAGCTCGTGCTTTCCTCTGGCACGGGAGCAGACGGCAAGCCGGTCGTGAACTCGATGAATTATGGAGTGTTCTTCGGGAACGTGGTTGATTTTGTCATCATCGCGTTCTGTGTGTTTCTGATCACGCGTGCGTTTCTGAAAGAGCCGCCGCCTCCGGCTACAAAGGCATGCCCAAGGTGCACGGAGACCATCGCCCTGAACGCCAACAAGTGTAAGTTCTGTACAGCGGACTTACAAGACGCAGCTACTTCAGCTTGATGGTTTGTCCCGTGCGCGCGGAGTCCCGGGCTGCCTGCAGAATCTCGACCACCACCATGTTGTTCTCGAGTGACGAGAGGCCGCCGGGCTTCAACCGCCCACGCACCACGGCGCGCAGGTAAGAAACGGAATCGCTCTCATCGGCAGGCAGCGGCGGGGGCTCGTGGGTCATTTCTTTCTTGTCGCCTTTCAACCTGGTGTGGAGCGTGTCGCCGCCTGTGGCCACGGCATAGGCGTGTTCGGTGTAGACTTCGAAATCTTTGCGGGCGAACGGCCAGTTCCAGGAGCCCTGAATGATGCCTTGCGCGCCCGGATATTGCACCAGAACGCTGGCTTCATCGTCGACGTGCGGATAAATTGCGGGCTTGTTCGTTTGAGTTATCGCGGTGACCGCAATCGGGCGCTGGTTGTTCATCATCCAGGTCATGAGATTGGCGCCATAACAGCCGAAATCGAAGAGCGCGCCGGCACCGTTCTTAGCCGGATCCGAAAGCCAGCCGAGGAATTCCGGTCCGACGCCAATTTCCTTCGGGCCGGAGTGGCCGTCCATCGCGACCATCTTACGAATCCCGCCCTGGCCATCGAGCACGCGGCGCATCTCGGCGTGGCTGCGATACCAGGTGGTCTCATAGTTCACGATGACGTGGATGCCGCTCCGGTTGGCCGCCTGTTGAATACGCCGGGCGTGCTCCATGCTCACGGCGAGCGGTTTCTCCATCATCACGTCGATGTGCCGCGCGGCCGCGGTCTCGACCACCATCGGATGGTCATACGTGCTGGTGAACGACGCGACCGCTTCGGGCTTGACGCGATCGAGCATCGTAGCGAGGTCGGTAAAGAAGAGTGCATCGGGAAAGCCGTACTTTGCGGAGTATTTCTTATGCAGCGCCGCGTCGGGATCGAAGATGCCAACCACCTGGACGTCGGTGCGCCCTTTGATGCCGCGGAAGAAACCGTCGACGTGGCCGTGAACCAACCCGGCGATGGCTACTCGCAAAGGGGGATCCGGTGTCTGGGCGAAAGCCAGCAAGGGCAGAAGGAAGAAGATGGTGCGGCAAACGAGGCTCATAGATTTTTAGTCGGTTTTCCGGACCAGAATCGCCGTACCGGCCGACAGCCCCAGGGCCTTCCCGAGATCGGTAGCCGACCAGTTGACCTCCATGGAGTTGTCGGAGATCAATTTCATTTTGATCTGACCCTTCGCGCCGCCATCGCCGGAAAAAGCGAGTTGGGCCGAGGCGCCCGACGCCTTACCCTGAAATTCGAAGTTCACGTCGGGCGAGATCGCGAGATCGGGAACGCGATACCGCGCCCGGTAGCGGCCGCGCAGCGAGCCATTCTGTTCCACAATGGTCGTCTCGATGAACTCCGGCGGGTACAGGGTCTTATCTTTATTGCGGGAACGCGGTTTGGTCCAGAGCCACAAGCCTCCGAAATGGTGGCCCGGGGCCGGGGCAAAAGCGGGCGCGGCGGAAGCGACTCCGGGAAGCGCCGCCGGCGTGGGCGCTGGAAGATCGATGGCCGGGGGTTCCGGGGCTGAGACGAGCTGAGCATGGTCCCCGCCGCGAGCCTCCGCCGGTTTGGCCGGGTTATTCTGGCGCTCCGGTTCGGGCTGGAAGTGCTTGCCGAGCGATTCCTGCCGGAGCTGGTTGACCTGTTTCCAAGCGTCGTCTCTCTGTGCGTTAGCCAGGCGCACCTGCTCGCGTAACGCGTCGATGATGGCCCGCGTGGCCGGATCCGTCGCGGCGGCGGAAGGGTCGTGAGCCGCCGCGGCGCGCGTCGGCGGTTGTTGCGCCCCGATCGCGGCCCAGGATGGGCCGTCAGCCCGGCTGTTCGAGGAAGATTCATGATTCGAAAGCCAAATGATCAAAGCTGCGCTCGCGAGCACCGCGGTTCCCCAGGCGATGGTGCCCCAGGGAACGGCCACTCGCGCGGGAATGGGACGCGGGGCGTGGATGATGATCGGCGCGGCACGTTCGGCCGATGCCGCAAGGTCCGCATTGTACTGGCGCCGGCGGTCGGCGTCGCTCAGAACAGAGTAGATTTCGTTAAAACGCCGCATTTGCGCTTCGGCGGCAATTTTCAAGTCCGGGCTTGTCTGTTGATCCGGATGCAGGAGGCGAACGAGCGCGTGAAAGCTGTCGCGAATCTCCTCCGCCGACGCGGAGGGGGCAACCCCGAGGTCGTGGTAGTAGCTCATCCGCGACAAATCCCTGTTTCAGACGTGATCAAACTCACCGAAGTTACGGCTCTCGTACCTAGTGTAGCCCGTGCACTCACGATTGCGTGACTGTCGCTCTACGTTCCAGCTTGCCCCATCCGACCAGCCTTCCCCGCATGGCGAAAATCAATGATTTCAGCAGAACGTAGTGCATCAGTTGCCTGAAATAGATGCGCTGGAAGAATAAAAGTGTCAGGTCCCACGGCGGCACTCCTTCGAGCGCGTAGGCCAGGAAGCCTGTGAGCAGCTCAACCACGAAAAAAGCCGTGTAGTAGAGCAGCACGATATGCCAGTTTCCGGCGAATAACGCGATGAACATGCAGATTTCCGCAAAGGGCGAGAGCGCCGAGAGCAGGACCTGGAAAAGCCAGATGCTAGGCAGCGCGATGAACCCGAGCGTTCCATACTTGGGCACGAACATGGCGTCGCGGTGCTTCCATGCCGCTTGCAGGGTGCCGAATGCCCAGCGGAAGCGCTGCTTCGCGAGGCCGCGCAGATCTTCGGGGGCTTCCGTATAAGCGATGGCATCCTGTTCGTAGCGGATCTTGTACCCCAGC
>JAOAPQ010000171.1 GCA_025462965.1 Bryobacterales bacterium | reverse complement strand
AACCGTCAGTATGAACTGTTCCTGAAGAGTACGAACACCCCCCCTCCATATCACTGGGTCGGAGGCCGCTACGCAGAGGACGCCGCCGAAGTTCCCGTCTACAACGTGAGCTGGACGGAGGCGAACGCCTACTGCGTACGGGCTGGTAAGCGCCTCCCGACCGAGGCCGAATGGGAGCACGCGGCGCGCGGCGCAAAAGAGTCGATGGACTACCCCTGGGGCGATCAGGCGGGCCCCAAACAGGCGCGTTTCAACGTGGCGACTGGCCCTGGACCGGTCGCGAAATTCCCACCAAATGATTTCGGACTGTTTGATATGGCGGGAAACGTCGCCGAGTGGACAGCCGACTGGTTCGACGGCGATTACTATAAGCGAAATGAAATTACCGACCCGAAAGGTCCGCTGACCGGTGACTACAAAGTAATCCGGGGCGGGGCCTGGTCCGATTCGCCCCGCAGGATTACCGTTTTCTTCCGTAACTGGGTACGGCCAACGCAGCGGACTCCGAACATCGGCTTCCGCTGCGCGCAGTAAGTTAGAAAATTGCTTTTAATCCCAGCTGGATGCTTCGCGGGTCGCGGGCCGAAGTGATGGTTCCGAAGGTACTGCTGTTGTTCAACCCGTTCGGTCCGGCCCCAAACCCGGCATTCACCAGTCCAAGATTCGTGTGATTGGCAACGTTGAAGGATTCGGCGCGGAACTGTAGGTTGAGCCTCTCGTAAACCTGAATGTTTTTGATCATCGACAAATCCACCTGCACCACGCCCGGATTGCGAACGTCGGGCAGAGTACGCCCCACGTTACCGAATGTGTAGTTGGGCGGGTTCACAAAGACCGCGGTGTTGAACCAGGCCGCAGCCGTGGGGTTAGACAGTTTCGCGGATTGACCCGTAGAGTTCGGCCGGGTCGCCAGATTGTTGCTCGCGCCTGTGATCACGACCGGAACGCCATCCTGGATGGTTGCGACCGCCTGCGTTTGCCAGCCGCCGATGATCTTGTCGAGAATATTGTTCTGGATATCGAGCAAGCGGCCCTTGCCCACGGGGAGCTGATAGACGCCGCTCAGCACCAGCCGCTGCGAAACATCGGTGGGATCGAGCGATCGTTCCGCGCGAAAGTTATACGAGTTCTGAAAGCCGATCGAACCAACCTGCTCCACGTTGCCGAAGTTGATCGGTGTCGCGACGCTGTCGTCGATGAGCTTGGCTTTGGTGTAAGAAGCCAGAAACGTCAGCCCCTGACTGAATCGCTTCTCAACGGTGAGCAGTCCCGCATGATAGATGGAGTTGCCCATGTGGGGATTGCGCACTGAGATACCTGAGTAGTAGGGGAAGGGAAGGAGCGACTGTTGCTGCGTGATGGTTGTGCCGCCGAGCGAGCCGGGAACGATGCCTGCGTAAGGATTCGCCACCGGGTTCTGCAGCGAGTTTCCCAAAGCAAGATATTGCAGCGGCAGCTGGTTCAGCGCGTAATTGCCGCTGATCAGGTGAGTGCCGTGGTTTCCCGAATAGGTCAGATCGATCACCCAACTGCCGGGAAGCTGTTTCTGAATAGAGAAGTCCCATTGCTGCGACATCGGCGATTTCTGGTTCGGCTGGTCGTAACTGACCGCTTGGCCCAGAAATGCGTCCGGACCCAGCAGGCGTCCCTGCGGCTGAATAGGCGGCGTCGGAAACCCGCTGCTCAATTGGAACGAAGGAAGATTGGAATTGCCGCCGGGCGGGTTGTAGGCCGTACTGGTGGCAGCAAAGCCTGTGGTATTTCCGAAACCCTGGATATTGAAAATTGAGGGATAGAAAATCGCGTAGCCTCCTCGAATGACGGTCTTGCTGTTCCCCGACAAATCATAAGCGAATCCGAAACGTGGACCGAAATCGAGCCCGTTGCCGTTCAGCGCCGACCGGCCGAAATCCAGACCCGCGAACTGAAGGCGTCCTGAAAGGCCCAGCGGATCTTTTACGTATGGGTTGAAATTCGTGGTTCCATTGTTCCGTTCATAGCCCGGCAGTTGGTAATCGTACCGGAGACCGATGCTGAGGGCCAGCTTGGGCGTCACCCTCCACTGATCCTGAACATAGGCACTGATCGTATATCCCTTTTCGGATTCTCCGACGTTCGTGACATCGGTCGCCGTGCTAACTGCGCCCAGCAAAAAGGTAGCGTAGCTGGACCCCGTTCCGCTCTGCGATTGAGGATTGCCGGTAAGCCCCTGTGCAAAGGAGAAGCTGCCCGATGGAGCCGAGGTCTGAAAGTTGTTGCCGTAGAGCAGGCGGCTTTCGATTCCCGCGCGGATCGTGTGGCTGCCGCGAACGATGGTGACCGTGTCCGTAAAGTCCCACGTGAGGGCGCCTCGGATGCCAACCGTTCCGGTGTTGAAACCAGTTAACCCGTTGGTGATGCTAGGGAAAACCGTGGGAGCGACGCTTGCGGGAAGGCCAAGCTTCTGCGGCCAGTTCCCGCCAAAACTATCGGCCTGGAACGGGAAGTACTGACGAGCCGTTCCAACGCGGATTTCATTCAGAATCGTGGGCGAAAACGTGTGTGTCTCCCCGACGACGGTGTTGCGGGTTTCGAAATTGTCGTTGCGCGTCCGCACGACGGGATCGGGCCAGGGGGCGGCGGCACCGTTATCGTCGTGGTGCCGGAAGTACGTGTACCGGCCATACAGGGAGTCCCGGTCCGAGAACCGCTGATCCACTCGAATCGTGTACTGCTGCATGGAACGGATGTCCGCCACCTGGCCGATGTAGTTGTTCGCGTTCGTGAAAGCGTTGGTGGGGGTGCGATTTGCAGCCGGATAGAAATTCTGGATATTCTGCGCAACTTTGTCGAGCCGGCTCGCCGGAATAAGGTTGCCCGGAAACACCGATCGGATGTAACCGCTGCCGGAGGGATTCACGATCGTTGTCGAGGGATCGTAGATGGGGATCAGTTTGCCTGTCGCGTCGAAGAGCTGCGAGAAATCGCCCGTCCGCTGCGCCGCGGTGGGAACGCTGGTGATGATCTGGCTCGCCAAATAGTAGTCGTACTGTTCCCAGTTGCCGAAGATGAACGTCTTGTTGCGGCCGTTATAGATCTTAGGGATCTCAACAGGTCCCCCAAGCGCAAGGCCGTATTGGTTGTAGCGAAACGGCGCGATGGTGGTTCCGAATGCATTGCGGGCATTGAAAGCCTTGTTGCGGTCGAACTCGTAAAGACTGCCGTGATACGAATTCGTGCCGGATTTCGTCGCCATGTTAATTACGCCGCCGGCGGTAAATCCATACTCGGCGGAAATCGAACCCGACTGGACCTTAAATTCCTGAACCGCGTCGACTGCCAGATCCGCGTTTAGGTCCGGGTAGTAGCTCTGCGTCGCCACCATGCCATCCACCAGCACCAGGTTCAGCGCGGTGGGCCCTCCGTTGATGCTGAAGGCACTGAGGTTGGTGCCGCGGTCCGCGAATCCGCTTTGGGTGGGCCCGGCATTGGACTTCACGTTCGGCGCCAGCCCCACCAGCGCGAACGCGCTCCTGCCGTTGATCGGCAATTCTTCCACGCGCTTGTTCTCGATGACCTGCCCGATGCTGGCGTCCTGTGTGTTGACCAGGGGTGCTTCCCCGGTAACCTGCACGGATTCGCCAACCGCGCCAATCTCCAGGCGAGCATTCACCTCGGCCCGCTGGTCCACGGCGAGAGTCACGCCGGAGCGGAGTTCTTTCTTAAAACCCGCGTGCTCGAAGCTAATTTGGTAGCTGCCCACAATGAGCGGCGGTGATGTGTAGAAGCCCTCCGCATTCGTCTGCAGGACAACCGCGCTGTTCGTTTCGGTGTTCAAAATGGACACGCCGGCGCCCGCGACCGCGGCGCCGCTGGCATCCGTCACGGTGCCTAAAATCGTGCCCCTGCCTTGCTGGGCCCACACGGAAGAGACGGAACTGAAAAACGTTAACCACAAGACCACGCGGATCTTCGACACGGAGACCTCCAGAGATGAGACTGACCTGGGTGTAGGTTGTCACATTTGGGGAACTAATGTAAAGTCTAAAATTTCAGATTCCTGCGGCCTTGACCTCGGGAGCCGCAGCAATGCGTTCACGGACCATGAACCGGAACAGCAGATAAGCCGCGGGATGCATGAACCCCATCGCTACGAACAGCCATTTGTACGAGAAATGTTGGACCATCTGGCCCGTGAGATTCGTGAACAGCGTACCCCCGAGGCCGCTCCCCAGCGCAATGATCCCGGATACGGAGCCGACCACCCGCGTGGGATAGATGTCGTTTGTGGTCGTCGTTAGATTGGTCTTCCACGCCATGTGAGCGAACGTCACGACGCAGATCACGCCAAGCGCGACTGTGGCGGAAGGAGTGAATCCAATCAGGACGCTCAACGGCATGACCATCGCGCACGGCAGCATGGCCGCGGTGCGCGCCTTCAGGACCGGCCATTGGCGCTTGATGAGCCAACCGGACATCAGGCCGCCGGCAATCGCGCCTAAATCCGCACAGAGATATGGCAGCCACGCCAGCATGCCCATTTGCAGGATAGAGAACCCCCGCTGCTCCACCAGGTATTTAGGAAGCCAGAACAGATAAAACCACCACACAGGATCGGAGATGAAGCGCGCCAGCAGCAATCCCCAGGTTTGCGGATAACGCAACAGGTCCGCTTTTCTAACCGGGGAAACGTCATCCGCGGCGGTACGTTCGCTGAACGGCCGAATCAACTCTCGTTCTTCGGCGGTAATCAGTTTGTGCTCCTGCGGAAGGCGATACAAAAGAAGCCAGAAAACCAGCCAGACGAAGCCCATCGCGCCGGTGATCACGAACGACGATCGCCATCCAAACCGAAGCATCAGCCATACAACCAAGGGAGCCGCGACGATCGCCCCACACGAAGCGCCGGCGTTCGACAGCCCGTTCACGAAGGCTCTTTCCTTCGGCGGATACCATTCCGATGTGGCTTTGATTGAGGCTATAAAGCTGCCGGGCTCGCCAACGCCCAGCAGGAATCGAAACGCGCCCAGCTGCACTGCAGTTCCGGCCAACGCATGCAGCATATTGCTGACAGACCACCACGCCATGAAGATCGCCATGGAAATCCGGGTTCCCCAGCGATCCACCAGGAAGCCCGAACCGAGATACATCACGGTATAT
Organism: Bryobacterales bacterium; assembly: GCA_025462965.1. Lineage (GTDB taxonomy): Bacteria > Acidobacteriota > Terriglobia > Bryobacterales > Bryobacteraceae > JALYXI01. Next base: position 13,779 of record JAOAPQ010000171.1, on the reverse strand, counting down.
GCGACCAGAAACGCCTGCAGAATGTTCGAATACTGGATCGGTGAGATGTGAAGTTCTTCAGTTAACTGCGGAGCGACAATCGACAGTGTCTGCCGGTCGACATAATTGATCACGGAGGCCAGAAAGAGCAGCGCCGCAATGTACCAGCGAAGATGCCCAATCTTCATATGCGTCCGCGATCAGGCTGGAACAACGCTGGCTTGCCGGTCGCGTGCAGCCCATTCACGGAGGAAGGCCAGTTCCTCGAGACTCTGGGCATCCAGCGCAACCGTGGGAGCCCGGACGTGTGCCGACCGGATTACCCCGGCGGCCTTCAGATTATGTTTCATGGCGGAAACTCCCATGCCCGGCTGTAGTTCGAAGCGCATCAGCGGCAGAGCCTGCGTGAACAACTCCCACGCTTGCGGCCGGTCGCCGGCTTCCAGCGCGTCCCAGATGGCGACATAAGTCGTAACCATGTCGCTCCCCGGCATGGTTCCGCGCGCGCCCCGCGCGAATTCCTCGATCAGAAAATTCCCGTTCAGACCGCCGAAGGCAATGATCCCTCCCGCCGCTACCGTCGCCGACACTTTAGGGGCGGTTGGGGGCGCCTCCACCTTCGCGTAGCGCACATATTCAATCTCACGGCCCATGCGTGCCAGCAGCGCCGCCGGCATGATCACCTGCGTCATCAGCGGAGCGTCCTGCACCATGATTGGGATCTCGACCGCCCGGCTGATCGCTTCGAAATAAGACATCAATCCATCGGCGTCGGTGCGCAGAAAAAAGGGGGGCATCACCATCAGCGCATCGGCACCGGCTGCCGCGGCCTCGCGGCTGATCTCCACTGCCGTCGCCGTGCTGGTGTGTCCGCTGCTCACCACCAGAGGCACGCGGCCGTTTGCCGCTTTCATCACCACCTCCATGATGGCTGCGCGTTCGGTCCCGGTAAGCGCGTAGCCTTCGCTGGCGTTACCGAAGAGACCCAGACCGTGCGCGCCGCTCGCGATCAGGTGCTCTGTCAGCCGCGCCTGGCTGTCCAGATCGAGCGCTCCATCGTCCGCAAACGTGGTATTCAGGATCGGTATTACTCCGTGAAGTTCAGTCATGGCCCCGGTTCATAATGTCACGGCGAACGGCAGGATGTAAACCCTGAAATTTCAGATTTGAACGCGGGCTCCCAGTCCCGGAGTCTGGGGAACCTGATAGCGGCCGTCCACGAGCGCGAGCGGTTCCAGAAGGTGCCGGTTCGCGATTTCGAATACGTTCGGGTTATATTCCAGCAGGTCGGAGTTTGGAATCGACGCTGCCAGGTGAATCGCGGCGGCTATCTGTGGGCCCATTGCGATGCTGACGTGCGGCACAACCGCGACGCCGTGTTCCGCCGCGGCCTTCGCGATGTGAAGGCTCTCGGTAAGACCGGAGCGCCCCAGGTCCGGCTGCGCGATTCGCATACAGCCCTCGCGGAAAAACGGCGCAAATTCGAACCTCGTCCGGTAGCTCTCGCCGATCGCGACCGGCGTGCGGATCGAGTTCGCGAGCTTCTTATGCTGCAGCGGATCCTCCGGCGCCAGTGGTGCCTCGAGCCACAGCGCCTCCAGCTCGTCCAGGCGCAACCCAAACCCAATGGCCTCGTCTGCTTCCAGCCGCCACAACGCGTCCACTGCAAGGCCGCACCGGCCACCGGCTTGCTCGCGGAATCCGGCAACCGTTGCGAAAAGTTCTTCCGCCGGACAATCGTAGAAAATCTTGAATGCCCCGAATCCCTCTGCCTGCCGCTCGCGGGCGTATGCAAGGCGTTCTGCTGCGCTGCTCCCCGGAATTCCGCTATGGTAGGCCGTCACCTCTTTTCGACCCATGGTATCCGGAATCATCGCCCAGACTGGCTTCTGCTGAATCTTGCCCGCCAGATCCCACAACGCCAGGTCCACCCCGCTGATCGCATCCAGCATGAAGCCGCCCGTATGCCCGCGCACCCGCATGGTCGCGTACATGGTGTTCCAGAGGCGTTGAATACCTTCGCAATCGGGATCGAAATCCTGTTCGGTAAGGACCGGTGCCAGCAGCAGCCTGACGATGGAGCACGCAACTTCCGGTGCCAGCGGCGCCTGGGCTTCTCCCCAGCCGACCGTTCCGTCTTCAAGCGTCACTTTCACCAGCGCGGTTTCGAAATGGATCGAATACAGCGCGGGAAAAACCGACGACCAGCGGTAATCGCCCGGCGTGCTATCGAGCGGCGTGGGCGAACCCGCGGTCCGCATTGCCTGGTTGCGCGCCCGCGGAACGCGAACCGGGATCGCCTCGACGCTGCGAATGATCACTTTGCTGCCTGGCTATTCTCGATTCCCCTGAGCGTCTTCACCAACGCGTCTTTGGCTCGGTAAATGTGAGCGCGAAGAGCCGCGCACAATTCCGCGGAATCGCGCTTCTCGATCGCCGCCACAATTTGCTCGTGCTCTTTCTGCTCGTCCGACACACGCGCGGGCCAGGTGGTCTCCGAACCGTGAATGCGAGCTATTTTGATATGCGCATTCAGAGCTTCGTACATCTCGATCAGCCGCCGGTTTCCGGAAGACTCGACGATAATCTGGTGAAGTTCGGAATTAGCGATTTCATGCGCAATTTTCTCTTCCGCGTTGCGGACCGGCCTCCGCATGGCTTTCAGCAGATCCTTCAGCCGGCGGATCTCTTTCGGCCCGAGCTGCGAAAGCCCGTCCTGCGCGGCCAGGCATTCCAAAGCGCACCGGATACGGAACGTTTCGTCTACATCCTGCGCAGTTAGACTGGCGACGAAGGTCCCGCTCCGCGAACGGATATCGACCAGACCCTCGGTCGCGAGTTGCTGGATCGCTCCGCGAACGGGTGTGAGGCTTACGCCGAGTTTCGTGGAGAGGTCTTCAATATTGAGGCGCTCGCCCGGCTTGATCGAATAGGTGACGATGGCTCGGCGCAGAACCTGATAGACAGCGTCCACCGCGCGCTGCCGTTCCAGTTTCACAAGTTCCATTAGATGTTTATACGATACGTGTTTATGGGGGGCGGCGTAAACTGTAAAATTTCAGATTTTGAAATCCCGTAGCATCCATAAACTCGTTCCTATTGAAAACACCCTTCTTAGCCGGGTTGTTCGGCCGGCCGTTAGGCCAACGTTAAGAGGCGATTTCCCGGGCGACGTAACGCTATGGTACGTCGTGTTGTAGAAGTTGACTCAAATAGGTTTGCTGGAGCAGGAGGACTTGCGTCTTCGCGAGACACTACCTTCTCTAGGGCACGCGGCGGGCTTAGGTCGGCCGCCGCTCTCGCCTCGGACCCGCCCCCGCCGTCGCCTAGTTGTCAGATAGCGGCCGGACGCGGATGTTCCGGAATTTGACCATCAAGGGCTGGCTCTTCGTAATGCCTCGGCCGGCATTGATCGGCAGACTGAGTTCGCGCTCGCTCAGCCCGTGGACCTGGAGACCGAAGAAACCCTTCGCATGGGTTTTGTAGAGTTCCTCGTTGGTATAGTCTTCGATCAGATGGCCGTTAACGAAGGACTGAATGCGCGGCCCCTTAGCCACGATGCGCAGTTTGTTCCAGGCGTCCGGTATGTAGTACTGGTGCCCCTCATCGACCTTCTTCTGTGAGGAAAGCCAGCCTGCTCCTAGCGCCTCTCCGTAAAGCAGGCCTGTTGTCGGCAGTCCTTGATAGTAGCGGCGAATCTCCACCTGGGGTCCATTGATTCGTCCGGCGAAGGCTTCGTTGGGACGGCCGGGGCCATCCACAGGTCTAACCTTAGTTCGGATCTGGATCCCGGAGTTGATTACCGGATCGATGTAGGTTTCGAGCTCGAGCTCGAAATCGTCGAACTCCTGCAGCGAGCAGAGGAACGAGTTGATGCCGGAACTGCTCTCGACGGTCCGGCCGACGATAGCGCCGTCTTCGACGGTGAAGTTGTGGGCGCCGTTCATGTGCACCCACCCGTTCAACGTTTTGCCGTCGAACAGATCAATCCAGCCGGAAGCGGAACGGCGCTCGTTGCTGCTGGTGGTCGGCGGTTCTTCTTTCTCCGGCAGCGCAAACGCGACGATAGAATCGCCCGACTTGGTCGCGTTCTTGCCTCCGCCGCCCGCGGAAATCGCGACGTACTCCCTGCCGTTAACGATGTACACGCCGGGAGTAGCATAGCCGCCGGCCGGCAGTTGGTATTCCCATAGCTGCTGACCCGAGTGCGTTGCGAAGGCGCGAATTTTGGCGTCGGCCGTGGCGGCAATGAAAAGCACTCCGCCCGGAGTGGCGACAGCGCCGCCAAAATTCATCGTGCCGGTGTTGTGAATCCCTTTGGCCGCGAGCGCGGGGTACTCGCCGAGAGGCACTTTCCAGAGGATGTTTCCCGTCACCATGTCGATCGCGTTGAGCGTACCCCAGGGCGGCGAGATGCCGGGGAAGCCCTGGGCGTCGTTGAACAGGATATAGCCATCGAGTGTGTAGCGGCGCGCTGTTGGGGTGCCGATCGGAGCGTTGCTCGGCGGGTGACTGACGTAAGCTGCCAGCGCTGCCAAATCCGTGTCGCTCAGTTGGCTGAACGCGGGCATGGCGCTGCGCCCTCCTTTGATAACTGCGACGTACTCGGGCTTGCTGAGATCCAGATGTGCGAGCGCGGGGACCTGTGGAGGATTGCCTTGACGATCCGAACCGTGACAGACCATGCACCTTGCCTCATAAATTTTGAGGCCCAACTGGGCCGGACTCGAATTACCCGGGCCGCCCTCTGCATTGCCGTGGGCGCCAGGGTCGGTCACGGGGCGCAGCCGGTTGAGGGTCGGGATCTCATTCACGTTTGCGTAGAGCACATTTAATTGCGGATCGAACGACGCGCCTTGCCATTCCGCGCCGCCCAGGTGGCCGGGCATGGTGATGGTGCCTTGCAGGGTGGGCGGAGTATAAATCGAGCCCGAGCGGTATCGGCGGAAGCGTTCAAGCACCGATGCATGGGCCTCTGGCGTGATGTTGGTCAAATCCGCTTCGGTGATGGCCTGCCTTGTCAAAGATGGAGGCTTTACCGGGAACGGCTGGGTGGGCGAGGTCTGCTCGCCGGGGACGTCCGAGGGCGGCACTTGCACTTCAACAACGGGAAACATGGGCTTGCCCGTATCGCGGTCGAGCACGAACACCAGCCCCATCTTGGTGAGCTGGACCACGGCATCCCGCGAGGTTCCATTGCTCTTCACGGTCACCAGAACCGGGGCCGGTGGATTGTCGTAATCCCAGACATCGTGATGGACGGTCTGGTAGTGCCATTTCAGCTTGCCGGTGTTCGCGTCTATGGCCAAGACGCAGTTCGCAAACAAATCTTTTCCTTTGCGATAGGCGCCATAAAAGTCGTCCGTCGCCGAACCGGTTGCGGCGAATACCCAGCCGCGCTTTTCGTCGATGGTAATTCCGCCCCAGGCGTTTGCGCCGCCGAACGTCTCTCCTGTGGGCCACTCCCAGGTGTTGTAACCGAATTCGCCCGGTTGCGGGATCGTATGGAAGACCCACTTCAACTTACCGCTGACGGTATCGAACGCCCGGATGTGCCCCGGAGAGGCGCCGTAGGTCTCGCCGACGCGGGACCCGAGAATGAGGAGGTTCTTGTAGACCGCGCCCGGAGTGGTCATTTCTAACTCCACTCCCTTCGGGTCCACACCGAGGTTCTCGCGGAGGTCGATGTAGCCGCCCTTTCCGAAGGATTGGATCAACTCGCCCGTTTTTGCATCGATCGCGTAGACCCTGTCTCGGACAAAGTCGAAGATCCTTTCCCCTTCGGCGCCCTTCCAGTACGCGACTCCGCGGTTCCGGAGCCTCGTAACCACCCCGTTGTTGTACTTTGCGGGATCGAACACCCACTTTTCGCGGCCCGTTGCGGCATCGAGCGCCACCGCCTTGATGCTTGCGGTGCTCAGGTACATCGTCCCGTCAATGACGATGGGGTTGGCATACATCGTCGATCGTGGCGATGCGTCTCCGGTGTGGTACTCCCAGGCGGGTCGCAGCTTGTGCACATTGGTTGCATTGATCTGTGCCATCGCCGCGTACTGGGTCCCATCCGGCTCTCCGCGATTTACGCTCCAATCGACGTTCCCGCGAAAGACCGGCCATTCCCCGGCGAGATCCCGCCGTTCTTGGCTGCTTTGCGCAGTGCACAGCACAGCAGCGAGAACAGCGCCGCCCAGGACCGCTACTCGCAACAGCAATTCTCTAAAGCGCATGTTGGTTTCCTTTTCAGAATATGAGCTTCAGCCCCGCCTGCATTTTTCGGCCGGCATTAGCGTAGGTGAGCTGTCCGAAAGTCGGTGTGCCCAGAACATTACCCGGGAAGCCGAAGTTGGGATGATTCAAGATATTGAAGACCTCCCAGCGGACTTGCAGGTTGACGGGCTGATCCTTCACCTTGAACGGCGTTGTCTCTTTCATCAGAGAACAATCAAGGTTTTCGAATCCGGGCCCAATCACGGCGTTGCGGCCCAGATTGCCGAAGGTATACGGTGCGTTGGGCGCGAACGCGGCGGTGTTGAAGAATTGGGCTACTCTCGATCCGCCGGGAACGGAATAGGGATCGCCCACAACATTCGCTCGATCGGTTTGCCCGGAATTGGCGGGATCGCCGCTGACTGTGATGTTGAACGGTCGTCCCGTTGTCAGCGTCAGGATCCCCCCAAGACTCCAGTCGCCCAGCACGGCGTTGATTACCGGATTCACCGTTGCGCCGAATCGCCGGCCGTGTCCATAGGGCAGGTCCCAGATTTCGCTCATCACGAAAGAGTGTGCAACCTGCGTGTCCAAGTAACCGCGCTCCTGGCGAAGATTCGCGGGGTTTTGATACGTGGAGCCCGGCGCCGCGCCTTCAGGACTGCCGCCTCTGATGTCACCCAATCCCTTTGACCAGATCCAGGACGCGAGGATCGTGAAGCCGCCGGAGAACCGGTGTTCCACCTTCGCCTGCATGGAGTGAAATATCGAGTTGCCCGTATTTTCCTGCCGCAGAATGCTGCCTATGGGCGAAATGGTGACTCCGGAAGCCGGCCCGGGCCCGCCCGGAATGGATAACGGGATGAACACACTCGTGATACGGCGCCGCTGGTTGATGTTTCCCGGGCCGAGCGACGTTACATAATTGGTATCCACCAGGTTCGCGAGATGTACGCCCCTGTCGCCGAAATAGCCAACCTGAAACATCCAGTTACTCGCGAATTGGTACTGGATATTCGTGTTCCATTGCTGGGAGTACGAATGCGGCGGATCACGCTGCAGAGAGGCCAGTGAGACGGAGGTCGCATGCTGGAGAGACAGTTGATCGGCTGGGATTCCGCTCTTTAGCAGCGATGCAGGTGTAATGCCATCGCTGCTCGTCGTGACCGAAACGTTGTAAGGCGGATTCACAACGATGGAACTGGAATCTCCGAAAGGAGAAAACCTCTGAAACGGCGAATAGATGCCGTACCCGGCGCGTACCACGACTTTATCCGGCAGGAGCTGATACGCCAAACCCACACGCGGTTGGAAATTGAAGGGATTTGCGTGGATGAAATCCGACCGGCCCACCTGGCTCTCGAGGATGAGCTGTGGATGGAGCGGATTGGTGTCCATATCGAGATTCGCCAGTTTGTTGTATTTGTCCTCGAATGGACGCAGAAACTCGTAGCGTAGTCCCACATTCAATGTGAATCGCTGGTTGACCTTCCAGTCATCCTGGAGGTATCCGCCCAGCAGGATCGCCCGTGCCTCCACCCGCGTGCTGGTGCTGTACGTGCTGTTGTCGACATTGCCGAGAAGGAGATCGGCAACCGGACTGCCGCCGGCGTTGGTGAGTGAGTTTCTCGTGTATCTGCCGCTGAAAGTGAAGCTGCCGCCTTGGTTTCGGGCATTGACGTTATTGGTTTGGATCCATTGGGACTCGGCTCCGAACTTGATCGTGTGCGCGCCCCTGATCCAGTTGGTGTCGTTCTTGATTTGCCGGTTCTGCCCATCGGACCAAACGGGTTCGAAATTTCCCACGCCGAGGCTTGTGAAGCCGGAGACGTTAATGGTCGGATACGTGACGTTGAGATTCGATGGGGGTGTTTGCAGACCGAGCTTTGCATTCAGGTTGCCGATGGCAAGGGCCTCGGGCGAAAAATTGATTAAGAACTCGTCCTTGAACCACCCGAATTTGGTGCTCGTGACAAGGCCGGGAGAAACGATATCGGTCCAGGTGAGACCCGTGCCCCAGCCCTGCACGTTGGTGGCGCGCGTGTTGCCGCCGAAGGCGGGCGGGGGAAGCGCCGTTGACGCCGGTATGTCGTCTGTCTCGGTGTTGAATATCCAGGACAGTTGGTGTCGCTGCGAGATCTGGTAATCCTCTCGCGTGTTGATTCTTCCGACATCTTCTCTGTTCGGAGGGTTGAAGATGAAATTCTGAGAGAGCCTGTTGTTTTGGGGATTGGGATACAGGTTGATGAGTTGCTGTGCGATCGGGTCGATCCGGTTGGCTGGGATGGTGTTTCCGGGGAAAACCTGCCGTGTCTTGGTGATCGGATCGTACGTCAGCGGGTCGTAAATGGGAACATTCAGCGACGAGAAGTCTCCTTGCCGCATCGCGAGTGTCGGAATCGTGTTGTTTACCGTTGCGGACTCTCTGCGCTTCAGTGTCTCCCAGGCGAAGAAGAAGAACGCCTTGTTCTTGATGGCGGGTCCACCAAACGTGAACCCGTAGTCGTTGCGCTTGAAGGGAGGCGTCTTGGCAGCATCGAAGAAGTTCCTGGCATCCAGCTTCTCATTGCGGAGAAAGTCGTATGCCGTGCCATGAAACAGGTTGGTGCCCGACTTCATGGTGAGGTTCACAACGCCGCCGGCGGCTCTCCCGAACTCCGCCGAGTACGCGTTGGTTTGTACTTTGAATTCCTGAATTGCATCGACCGACGGCTTGACTACCTCCGCCTGATTCGTATCGAAAGATGTGTCGTCCGTATTGTTATCGAATCCATCGAGCAGGTAATTGTTGTCCGTCGTGCGCTGTCCACCCGCGCTGAACCCTCCGGCCCTGCTGCCGACACCGTCGTTGGTTCCACTTGCCGTACGTCCCTGGCCGGGAGGAGGCAGTGTGCCCTCGGACAGCAAAGATAGCTGCAGGTAGTCGCGGCCATTCAGCGGGAGGTCTTTGACTCTGCGCTCCTCGATGACCGAACCCTGCGATGCGTCCTCGGTCCGGACCAACGGTGTGGTGGCAGTAACCGTCACCTCCTGATTTATCGTGCCTAACTCTAGCTGAAGGTTGACCGCAGCCGTTTCCTGAACCTGCAGCAGGACGTTCTGGCGGACCAGACGTTTGAACCCGGGCAGTTCGGCTTCTATGCGGTACTCACCGACGCGCAGGGGACCTGAGGAATAGCGGCCGTCACTCGTCGTAGTAAATGTTTGCTGCCGATTCGTCGCGACCGCCGTGATGGTGACCTTCACGCCCAACAGGACCGCGCCCGCAGGGTCCGTTACCGTGCCCGTAATGCTGCCGGTGTCGGCCTGACCGAATAACCTTGCTGTGCCCGCAAGCAAGAAACAAAGAGTGAGTACACCCAACCTAAGCCAAACGTTGTCACTGTTTTTAGTGGATACTGTCATTTTTTTGAACCACCTCTCAACCCAAATCGGGCACCGTTGTCTTCGCAGTGGATTTCATTTTTGATCTGCGTCGCTGTGGCCGCGTCCATCGCTTGGCCGCAATGGCATCGGTTTTTGAGCGGGGCGCAGGGATTTAAAGCTGCGCGTCTGCTCCGTGATGGCGATCTCAGCGGCGAGACGCTCGATAGAAGAAGCGCCGAAGAAGCCGTCCAGGCCTAGGGTGTGCTCGATAATCCAGGCCACGTCCGCGGGCTCGGCAATGGGTCCGCCATGACACAGCACGAGCACATCGCTACGCTCCTTCTTGCCGGCCTCGATGATCGACCTCACGAAGCCCGCTGCTTCCTCCATCGTTAGGGCGCTGTGTGCGCCGATGGACCCTTTCGTGGTTAAACCCGCGTGCGCTACCAGCAGATCGGCTCCGGCGCGGGCCATCTCTCGCGCCTGTTGCTCATCGAATACGTAAGGGCAGGTCAGTAAACCCAACTCGTGCGCGCGGGCAATCATTTCGATCTCCGCGGAGAAACCCATCCCGGTTTCCTCCAGATTCAGCCGAAACATTCCATCGATAAGGCCAACGGTTGGGAAATTCTGAACACCGGCGAAGCCCATGTCGCGCAGTTCCCGCAGAAACACGTCCATCAACCGGAACGGGTCCGTGCCGCAGACACCGGCGAGCACCGGCGTGTGCCGCACGATGGGTAGCACCTCGCGCGCCATGTCGAGGACAATCGCGTTAGCGTCGCCGTATGGCATCATCCCGGCAAGCGAGCCGCGTCCCGCCATGCGGAAACGTCCGGAGTTGTAGATGATGATCAGATCCGCGCCGCCTACCTCGGCGCATTTGGCCGACAGGCCCGTGCCCGCGCCGGCGCCGACAAGAAACTGACCGCGCGCGGCGGCGGATACAAGCTTAGCCTTCCAATCTGGTTTGTCTATCTTCACGATTCCCCCTTTTTACGGAAGCGCTCTTGAGCTGGCTCCCTTTGCTTTCAGGCCCAACGACTTGCTCAGTTCCAAAAACACCTGCGTCGCACGATCGGCGAAGACCGGGTCGTTGATGTTGGCATCCACATCGATCACGGATATGTCCTGCTGCAGCGACGAACGGATGGCGTCGAAGCAGGCGCGGTCGGCGTCAGGGTCCCAAAAGGGCCCGCCCGCTGAATCCAACATCGAGACTCCGCGGAGTGGCAGCAGCACCACTGCGGGTCCAGCGCACGCCTTCGCGGTCTCCCCGATCAAGCGACCGATTTTGCGGTTCTCTTCGACATTCGTTCGCAACAGCGTCACGTTCGGATTCCACTCGTAAAGCAAGCGAGAACCGTATTTAGCCGGAACCGAAGCGCGCGAACCGAAATTGCACATGTCCACGCAACCCGGCGCCAGAACAACAGGGATCGCGCTGGCGGCCGCGATGTTGACCCGCTCCGTGCCGGCGCTGAAAACCCCGCCGCATACTTCGTCGGCCAACTCGGTGGTAGTCAGGTCGAGCATCCCTGTTAGGAATCCTTCCGATGCGAGCCGCTGCATCGTCCTGCCGCCGCTGCCGGTGGCGTGAAACACGAGAACCTCCCAACCGGCGCGGTCGAGCGTTAAACGCGCGCGATCGATACATGCCGTGGTATTGCCGAACATCGAAGCCGCAACCAGCGGCTTTTCAGCGTTTGACTCCGGCCGACCTGCGTTCACCATTCCCGCGATTGCTGCGGCGGCGTTGGCGTAGATTTGGAGACTGATCCGGTTTAAGCCCGCCACATCGGCAACGGAGTGCATGAAGGTGATGTCCGCCGAGCCAACGTAAGCAGAAACATCGCCGGCGGCCACAGTGGAAACCAAGAGCTTGGGAACGCCAATCGGCAGGCTCCGCATACCGGCGCTGAGGATCGCTGTACCGCCGGAGCCGCCCATTCCGCAGACACCATCGAGGCGGCCCTCTTCGCGCAAGCGCGCAAGGACGCGCGGCAAGCCCTCCGCCATGACGCGCATCGCGAGAGCCTTGTCCTTCGATTGGCGCAACGCGGTGAGATCGGCTCCGCCGGCGCGAGCTACTTCTGCGTTGGTGACATCAGGCGCAAACGGCGGATCGGCTATCACGCCGAAATCGACAGTGAGAACTTTGACGCCGTGAGAGCGAAGGCGCTCTACGAGGAATTCGTAATCCGCCCCTTTGGTATCGAAGGCGCCCGCCGCGACTACGGTTCTCATTGCGACCCACCTAAGCGGGAGGCGCAGCGGGGAGGCAGCGTTGCGCAACGATTCAAAAGCCCCGGCGAGCAGCACAATCTCGGTACAATGCTGGCCCAAAGATTCGGCATTGATGGCAAGTGAATACACTTACGGCACAACATTGTGCTCCTAATGTTCTCCTAGCGATGAGAACGACCAGATCAGATTATTGCAACTTTGGCTGTATGTCAACCCAGATTTGCTGCTTTGCGCTTGCGGTCTTTTGCAGAATCAGTGCATAACAATATAAGTACAATGTCGACTCTTGTGAGTATTGCGAGTCTGAAGACGGAGGGCGCAGGACCCCGATACGAGCAGATTGCAAAGGCCATGCGTCAGGCCATCCGCTCGGGTCAGCTCAAACCGGGCGACCAGCTGCCAACTGTTCGCGCGCTTGCGTCCGATCTCGGCGTGAGTTTGACCACGGTTACGGCCGCGTTCAGATCTCTCGCCGAGAATGGATGGACGCGCGGCGAAATCGGCCGCGGAACGTTCGTCGCGGAGAGAGCGAGCTATGAGGCTTCAGCGCCCGTCGCCGTGCCGGGAACGCGTGTCTGGCCGCGGGTCAAAAGCCCATGGCGCAGACGAGCGCTTGTGAGCTTGATGGAGAGACTCCATTCGAGTTTTCCGAAAGCGACGAATTGCAGCTTCGGGGGGCCTGGTCCATCTCTACTTCCGCTGAAGCTCATCAAACGGCACTGGCTGGCCGCGTTCGACGACGTAACCAACCGCGACCTGCAATATAAGACCGTCGACGCTATTGAAGCGTTAACCGACGTTTTACCAGCCTGGCTTGTCGCGGATGGTATTCCTGTCAAAAGGGGGGACGTTGTTGTCGGCACCTCTGCACAGCAATTCCTGATTCTCGCGACAAAAGTGATTACCCGCCTGGGCAGCGCGCTGGAGCCCGTGGTCGCCGTGGAGCAGCCTGGATATTACACGATCTTCGACGCTTGGGATCATGCGGGCGTTCGGATGATCGGCGTGGAAACAGATGGAAACGGAGCGCGGCCTGAGTCGGTGGAGTCTGCGATACGCGAGGGCGCGAATGCAGTTCTGCTCACTCCGCGGGCGCAAAATCCGACGGGAGCGTCGTGGACGCCCGAGCGGCGGCAGGCGTTAGGCGATGTGCTGAGCCGATACCCGCATGTGCTTGCGATTGAGGACGATCACTTCGGCGATGTCGCCGAGGAGCGAGCGGGATCGTTGCTTGCCGACCCACGAGTTGAAGACCGTGTCATCTATATTCGATCGTTTTCCAAGTCGATTGCACCCGATCTGAGATTGTCTGTGGCTGCCTCGCGGCCTCCCTTGAAGACGCTGCTTGAAGAGGCAAAAGGCCACGCTGACGGTTGGAGTTCCCGTCTGCTCCAGCGCGTGCTTGCGGGAGTTCTCCAGGACGACGCTTTGGGTTCGTGGTTAGATCGCGTTCGCAGCACTTATCGGACTCGACGCGAGCGCGCCGTCGAGGTTCTGGCGAAGTGCAGCGTCGCAGGCGCCGTAGTGTGGCCTGCACGTGACGGCACGAACCTCTGGATCCACCTGCCTTCAGGTTTTGACGCCGGCGAGGTGATCGAACGTGGCGCTGCACTCGGCGTGCTCGCTGCTCCGGGCGAGGTGTTTTATCTCTCGCCCGGACACAGCGATGTTGTGCGATTCAATGTCGGTTCGGTGGAAACCGAACAGGTTTCGGTCTGCGCTGAATTGCTGGTAAAAGCGATCCAGCAATCTGGAGGGAGCCGTTGGACGGCGATTTACGTTTGACTGCGGGCCAGTTGTGGGTCATCAAAATGCCGGTGGCGAACAGAATCAAGCTTTGCCGCCACGACGACTCTGGCCGGTGACTCCGTTCAACTAAGATCGGATTGATGGTTACGCTCGCTTTCGCGGTGGTCGCCTACGTCGGCGCCTTCTTCATGTCTCGCCACAAACTCGCTCTGGAAGCGGTCGCACTTCGGC
>JAOAPQ010000131.1 GCA_025462965.1 Bryobacterales bacterium | reverse complement strand
GTAAAAGTGCCGAACAGACTATCCCTGCTTGTGAGTTTGTGATCGAGCCGGCCGGTCGCGAAATTCTCATTGACGACCTGCTGTCCCGCAAATTTGTAAAGTCCGGTATCTCCGCCGCCCAGGAGGGGTCCGTTTGGCAGGGGCCAAAACGTAAGATACTTCTGCGCCGAGGGATCGACCGTAACATTTCCGGAGGAGAGATGTCCGGCGCGCGCCGAGGCAGAGGGGACGGTTGCGATGTTGGTTATTCCGGTGGACTGCCGATTGCCCTCGTAGTCCATGAAGAAAAATGTACGATCCTTCCAGAGAGGACCGCCTAACGCGCCGCCGAACTGGTTGCGCTTGAAAGGCGGCGTGCTGCCTTCGTCGAAGTAGTTCCGTGCATCAAGCGCACTGTTGCGCAGGAACTCATAGGCGGCTCCGTGCAGATTGTTCGTTCCCGCGCGAGTGATGGCGCTGATCACGCCGCCTGAAGTCCGTCCGTACTCTGCCGGTGCGTTCGCGGTGAGCACCGAAAACTCTTCAATGGCGTCGACGCCGAGAGTGCCGCCGAGCACGCTTCCCGGCCCTCCGTTGCTGTAGTCGTTCACACTGACTCCGTCTATGCGGTAGCTGTTCTCCCGAACGCGTCCGCCGGAAATGCTCAACTGCGAACCGAAGCCGCGATTGCCCCGGTCGGCAGCCGCCGAGTAGGAAGCCTGGATCTCGACCGCCGCAACGCCCGGCTGGAGCGTCGCCAGGTCGGTCCAGGAGCGGCCGTTCAGCGGTAGCTCGCGAATGGTTCTGGAGTCGACCACCGCCCCGAGCACGGAAGTGGCGAGTTGTACCAAGGGTTCGCCGCCTGCGATGGTCACGCTTTCCGATGCGGACCCGACGGCCAGTTCGAAGTTGATTTCGACCGCGTCCTGAACGTGGAGGACAACGTCCGGTTTTATGACTACGTTGAAGCCGGTCTTTTCGGCCTCGATGCGATACGTTCCGGGCAACAGATTCGGAAGGTAGTATTCGCCGGCGCCGTTGGTGACGGCTTCATAACGGATGTTAGTACCCACGTTGACGGCGAGAATGCGCGCGCCGACGATGATTGCCTTGCTGGAATCAGTGACTCGACCGGTCGCGGACGCGTTAGGAGACTGCGCGTAGGCAAGTGTAGCAAGCGAAAGGATCGCCCCGAACCACACAAGTACAGCTTTTTTTTGCATGCTGCTTACTTCTCCTGCTCTGGAATTTGGTGTTCATAGACTGCTACGGAGGAGCGGAGCAATCTGTACCAGCAGGAGGAAAATTATTGGATTTGAATCGGGATTGTAGCTCGTTGTTCACTAAGGGTGATTCGCTTCTTTCCGCAGCACCGCATACAAAAACGGCTTGCCCGTGGGCTTCGCGCTGCCGCCATTCGGCTCCACGGTGACGAATACGGCGTCGATCCGGGAGAGCGTCCGAGGATTGTCGAAGCGCAGACTCCACCGGCGGCTGGACTCGCTGTCCAGGTAAAGAATGCCGAGGTTCAGGGAGTTTGCCCGCTCGCCCTGGACCGTCTCTTTCTTACCCCACACCTGAAATGCACTGGCGTTCCTTACATCTGATTGCTGATCGAGGTCAAAGGCATAAAAGATCAGCGACTTTCCGCGCGTGTAGAAAACGCGTCCGAACGGCTTGCGCGTGCGGCTGTTATTGTCCACGTCGAAAACATCGGCAATATACAGATTTCGCGCGCCCATCAACTCGCGGATGTCGCCGTCTGCGGACAAGTACCGTTCACTTTTTCCGAGTAGCCGCTCCTGCTCGTGGTTCAGAGCAATGAGTTCGCCGACTCGCGCTTCCAGAGTGCGGAGCCGGAGCATGGCCGGGTCGCGCTCCGCGCGCAGGCTGGCCAGCTCCGTCTGAAGTTTCTGCCACTCCTGCGAGGTTTCATGAAGCTGCTCGGAGAGATGGTCGCGTTGTAAGGACGCCTCGTGGAGCCGTTGTTCGTAATCCGTTCGCGCCGCCTCTAGTTCGTCCCCAGCCGCGCGGGTCGCAACGCGCTCCTCGCTCCAGCGAGCCTGGAGCGCCTGCAATTCGCTGCGAAGTTTCGCCACCTCGAGGCCCTTCGCCGAACTCTCGGCTTCCAGGCTGGCCAGTCTCTGGGTTTGGGCAGCCAAAGCGGCGCCGGTAGCCGCTGTGACGGAAACCGGGTTCCCGGCGGCACGCGCGGGGACCGTTGCTACCTCGGCCGACCTTCGGCTACCGAGGCGTCCGGCCGCCACTCCTACAGCGATGAGCAGGCATGCGGCCACCAGAGCCCACAGATTTATTCTCGGCGCCTTTCGCCGGGGTTGTTTGGGAAGAGACGATTCGAAGTCTGCCGCCACTGCCAACGCCTCGTCGGGTTCGGCGATGCGGGCGAAGAGCCTCCGCCGGGACGCTGTGTCGTTCCAGCTTGTCATCGCTTCTCGATGCTCGTAATCTGCCGACAGAAACGGAAAACCCTCTCTTGCCAGGATCTGGTACTCGAGCCAGACTTCGCGGCACTCACCGCACTCGCGCAAGTGGCCGCTCAAGTCCGCGATCTCATCGCTGGTCAGCGCGCCGGCGATAGCGCCCGCGGCGAGTTCCATGAACCGTTCATGTCCGCTCCCGTGATTGTGAGGCGTCACCGGACCTGAACCTTCCGAAGTTTCCCGGCGAATGCGCTTTTTCTCAATTGCTCAAGGCCGCGATAGTAGTGATGCCGCACATTCCCCAGCGGCTCGTTCCGTTGCTCGGCAATCTCACGGAGCTCCAGTCCTTCAAAATAATACAGTTCAAGCGTTCGGCGTTGGGCTTCCGGAATCTCCGCGAACGCCCGTTTGAGTTCCGCGCGGTCGAGTCTGGCGCCGATCTCCCGGTCCAGATCTGTCGCCCCAGGCAAGGTATCCTCGACGGAGTAGATTTCCTTGCGAAGATAATATCCCCCTCTGCTCAAACGCGATTTACTATCGAGGGCGCGATGGAAAGCCACCTGAACGATCCATGCTTTGAAAGAACCTTTCCGAGGGTCGAAAAGCGCGGCTCGCCGGTACACATAGAGGAACGTGTCCTGAAGAACGTCCTCGGCCTCGCCATAGTCTTTCAGGATGCGAATGGCAATGCCGCGCACGAGCCTGGAATAGCGGTCGAATAAGATTTCCAGTGCCTTCGGTTCGCGCTCTTCAAGCCGGACCATTAGATCGTGGTCGTCAAGCCGGCTAAGTTCCGACGCCGTCCCGGAGCCGTCACGACGGCCGCCCGCGAGCAAGGGCAATGGCAGAACGCGTTCCTGTGGAGGAGTGCTCACCGGATCCCTTCCGTGCGGAGTCTGAAATAATCCGGCGGTACATCGCGACGCGACACGGCGATACGAAACGTCAAGTAAGCTAGGCTACCCCCGTCTCATGAAGCGAAGATGAGTTCTCGATGAACTCTCAGTGACACCTTGTGACAGCGGGGATTATTTGCCTAGTTTCGTTCGAGCGCGGATACCCAGCGCATCCCGAGGATTAGAGTCGGATGGTAATACTCACGCTGGTTCGGATAGATTGGACTACCCGTATAGAAACCGAAGACTTCATTGGTCAGGTTTAGACCAGACGCCACAAATTGCAATCCCTTGTAGATGCGGTAACTCCCCTGAATGTCGACCTGCGTATGTGCGTACAGATGCTGGTCGCCAAGCGGACCTTTTATGCCCAGGATAGGGTCACGATCGACATTCGGAATAGTCGGGTCATGCACATAGCCGTAGGCGAAGATGGATGCGTCATTGTGGCTCACCCCGAAGCGCATAGATAACCTGGACTTGTCATAGGTAAAGCCAAGATTCCATGTGTTGGGAGCCTGCCGCTGCAGGCCGGGGTGGTCAACTCTTCCCTCTCCGCCCGGCACCGCTGACGAGAAACCGGTTGGGAATGTGACCCGGGATGTGGCGTAGCTGTAATTGGCAGACACTCCGAACCCACTCAGAAGCCCTGGAAGAAAGGACAGCCGCTGTTGCCATGACATCTCAAAGCCCGCAATGTGGGCACTCGGCCCATTGATAGACTGCTGCCGGAGGTATCCGGCAAAGTTAGGATCGCTTGCGGGAACGAAGGATATCGTTGGATAGATCGGATCACTCAGGTCTTTGTAGAAAAAGCCTCCCTGCAGAATTCCCAAAGGCTGGAAATAATGTTCAATCAGAACGTCGTAATTGTTGGCGCGGGTCGGCAGAAGGCTGGGATTCCCCAGCTGCAGGCTTTTCGGACTTGTGTTAGGGTCCACTTGCACCGACGGCACGATGTCCTGGAAATTAGGTCTCGAAATCCCCCTCCCGTACGATAAGCGAAGGTTGGTGTTGCTTGTAATCAGGTACTGCGCCTGCACGCTCGGCATCAAATTGATATAGCCGGAGTTCCCGGTGACGTGGTCCGTATGGTCGTAGGCGCCCCCGTTCAGAGTCACCTTGTTCGCATGGAAGTTGGTACCCGTGGCTTCGATTCGCAGCCCACCCTGCACGCGCAACTTGCCGAACGTAATTGAATCCATCAGGTAACCGGCATATATGCGCTCGCCGGCGTCCCAGGTGGCCGGGTCGGACACGATGTGGTTCTTATCCAGATTGGCCGTAAATCCGCTCTGCAGTGCGCCGTTGATCAGAGTCTGAATCTTGCCGTAGTCGGTTAAGGGACCGTAGACGAAGGACTTGTCGTAGTAATTCGAATTCGAACCGCCGCCGAGAGCCTGGGCCATTGTGTAGGTACCGACTGCGTTGTAGAAATGATCGTTCTCGTTCTGTGTTTTGTGAGCGTCTCTGACTTCGAATCCCGTCTGGAACGTACTGCTGTGCGATCCGAGGTTGTAAATGTGGGAAATATTCACGGATCCCTGATAATCGAGCTCGGCACTGTGGTAGTAGGGAATCACGGTACTGGTGATCGAATATGCCGATGGGTCGTAAACATTCGTGCCGTCCAGAGAGGTTAAGCTCGGCCGAAGGGGATTCGCCTCGTTAAGACCAAACTGCACGTTGGACGGCCCACTGAAGTTAGTCGTCGCGAAGTCCTGTCCACCATAGTTGTGCCCCCTGGACACGGCGAACTGGTAGGTGATTACATAGGAAGAAATAACGTTCGTAGAGCCGGCCGCGATGCTGAACACACCTTGATCCGGCCGCCGGATGTACTCCCGAAACTGCATATTCCCGGAGTTATCGAATGTTGTCTGAGCGCCGTTATGAGAGAGGATTGAGCCTGCATTCGGCGTGTACACGAAGGTGTTGCCGTAATCGTGAAAGTCAGCCTGCAGGCCTTTAAGATAAACGGTCCACCCTGGTCTTACGTTATAGTCCACGTCGCCGTTGAATCCGTAACGGGTCCGATCGTATTGGTAAGTGCGCAGATCCTCCGAACTGATGTAAGCAAAATTGTTGCCGTTATAGTTGCCGATCGCCTGACTGGGCTCAAGGTCGTCTATGCCACGATTGTTTTTGTCGTAGGAGCCTCCCAGGAGGACACCCAGTTTCTTGCTGACACCGAACCGCTGTCCCACGGTTCCGTTGAAACCGTTCAGCGAGCGGCCTCCCTGAATGGGCGTATAGCCGCCTTGTACTCCGAACGTGTACGTCGGCTTTTCGCCGGGCGTCTTTGTTACCAGATTCACGGAACCGCCTATCGCGTCGGCGTCCTGATTTGGTGAGAGGGTTTTGTTGACCTCAATCCGGTCCACAATGTCGGACGGAACAATATCCAGCTTGATGTTACGGACATTCCCCTCCGGAGACGGCACATGTACGCCATTGATAGTGACGTTGCTCAGCCGTGGCTCGGTGCCGCGGATCTGCACGTATTTGCCTTCACCTTCGTCCCGCTCCAGAGTTACGCTCGGCAGGCGGCCCACCGCATCCGCAATATTGGTGTTGGGAAGGCTGGTGATCACCCGCGACGGCAAGACCTGGAGGATATTGTCCGCCGTGCGCTCTATGTTGATCGCCTCCGCCTCGCCTTGTACGCGTTCTCCCGTGACCAGGACACGGTCGCTCTGCGAAACAACGTTCAGAACCGCATTGACGCTGGGCGCCTGGCCGTTGGTGTCCACCACGAGCTTCGTTGAAAAAGATGCGAAACCCACATACGAAACGCCAAGCGTGTAATCACCCGCTGGGACATCCGAGATTCGGAACTGTCCCTGGTTATCCGTGACGGCCTGTCTGCCAGCCGGATCCAGCTGTACTCGTGCACCCTGCAGCGGTGAACCGGAGGAATCTTTCGCTACGCCGGAGATCGTTCCCCGAGGCGATTGCGCGACTGCGTTTGATGTTACCAA
>JAOAPQ010000128.1 GCA_025462965.1 Bryobacterales bacterium | reverse complement strand
TTGGCGCGATGAGTGAAGTATACCTCGGCCATTTTCGCCTCGCTGTGACCCAGCACAACTTCGAAGAAGCTTTCGAAGTAATCGAAAATGCCCGAGGACGTGTGGCTGCCGACCGGCTGCGGTCGCCAGAACAGGATCGGCGTCCCCGGCCCGATATTGCAGCGGCCGAACGAGAGCTCGCGCTCTTACAGATCCGTCTGCTCGATACCCAAGACGAGCGGGAACGGAAGAGAATCTCCGATTCTCTTAACGAGCTTGAGCAGCAAATCCCTTTTAACGAGGCTCTGAATTCTACAAGTAACCTCCGCGAAAGGCCATCCCTGCGGGATCTCCAGACTGTGCTTCAGCCGAATGAGGTTGTCCTTGAATACGTGATCGCGGAGCCTGAGTCGTATTGCCTCGTCATCAAACACTCTCATATTGAAGTGGTCCGGCTCCGGGATCGAAAGAGTATTGATGATTTAGCTGAAAGACATTTCAACGCTATCCGGGCTAAATCCCTTGCTGTTACGGAAGGGCGCCAGTTGTACTCTGCCATAGCTGAGCCGATGCAAGGCATGATTCAGAATGCGGAGTTAATCATCATTCCTGACGGTGGACTTCATCGAATTCCATTTGCCGCGCTCGTCGACGGCGAGGATCGGTATTTGATTGAGACGCACACTGTGAACTACGCTCCGTCCGGCACAGTATTGGCCTTGTTCCGAAGATCTCACGCAGACAACGGTAAAGGCTTCATTGCCGTGGGAAATGTAACTTACAGTCAGGAAGCACAGCGAAACCCCAAATGGCCTGGCTTTCGTGGTCTGGAATCGCTAACGCGGAGAGCCTTCATGCCTTTGCCTGCAACTCAGGACGAAGTTCGATCAGTAGCGGCGGCGATGCGCGATCTAAATGGTGTGATCCTTTCCGGTCAAAACGCGACGGAATCGAATTTTAAGCGGGAGACCGCGAAGAATGCGACCGTAATCCACCTTGCGGTGCATGCTTTTGCAGACAAGGTATATCCAGACCGCGCTGGTCTCGTCTTCGCCGCCGACGATCAAGGGGAAGACGGGTTGCTTCAGGTGAGAGAAATTCGTCGACTCCCCCTTAGCGGGACGTCACTGGTCACACTCTCTGCCTGCGACACAAGCGCTGGGCGTATCGAGGGAGAAGAAGGCGTTTCGAGCATTGTCTCCGCCTTTTTATATGCAGGTGCGAGAACCGCAGTCGCCAGCTTCTGGATGATTGAGGATTCAAGCACGAGTGAGCTGATGAAAGTTTTCTATAACCAACTCGCAAAGGCACAGTCAAAATCCAGCGCGTTAAGGACCGCGCAACTCGAACTACTGAGGAGGGGTGCAGCAACGAAGTCACCCTTTTTCTGGGCAGCTTTCGGCATGATGGGCGATGGTTTCGGGAAAATCGAAGAGAATACCACCAATGACAAACGAGGAACGTAAACAGGTTTTCGATCGGGTGGAGGTATTAGTGCGGACCAGATATTTCGATCCGCACTACAACGGGCGCGACTGGCCCGAGCTGGTTCAGCAGCACCGGCCAGGGATACTCGCTTCGATTGATGATCGTGTTTTTGAAGGCGAGATTAACTCGCTCTTGGATAAGCTCGGTACGTCGCACACACACTTCTTCAGTCCGCGAACTAAGATACCGAGCGGTAGTTCGATCAATGCTACATTTCGTGCGGTCCCGACGGAAACCGGTCCTCGCTGGGCCTTTCAAGACGTACAGCCAGGCGGCCCTGCGGACCGCGCAGGAATCAAACCAGGTGATATTTTGCTCACGATAGATGGTTTGACGGTCGTTCCGCCGACCATCCCGCATTTCCAAATGGGTGCTCTTGCGCCACTGACGGTCATTCACCGAAACGGCGCGGAACGAGAAATAAAGTTCACGGTTGATATCGCGCGCCCGAAATATGTAGAGTGCCCTTATACCGAGCCTCAGAGCGTCGTCGCCTCGATTCTCGATAATCAGATTGGATTTCTGAAAGTGACGATGTTCCCCGGGATTATCGGCGTGGAGTTCGCCCGCGAAGTCGACCGAGCGATGGAAAAGTTCCGAGAGTGCGATCGGTTGATTGTTGATCTTCGCGGTAATCCGGGAGGCGGGATTGGGGGCCTCCGATTGATGAGCTATCTAGTGCCAGATAAGCGCCCTGTCGGTTACAGCCTTACGAGAAAGCGTGCTGAGAGAGGCTACCGAAAAGAAAAACTCTCGACCCTGAACAGAATCCCAGACCACAAATGGAAATTGCCGCTCCTGGCGTCTCGATTCGTTGGACGCGACCTCTCGATTGCGGTTGTTACCGAAGGACGTGGGCCGCAACGATTCCATGGCCGGATTGTCGCCCTGGTCAACGAGCATACTTCAGGAGCTGCCGAGATGGTCGCGGGATTCATTCAGGAGAACATACTCGGTAAGGTGGTGGGCACGAGAACGGCAGGGCGATTACTTGGAGGCAAGGGCTTCAAGGTAGGTCATGGCTACATCCTTATGATTCCGGTCGGCGCTTATCTCAGCTGGAACGGTCGCCGATACGAGGGCAGCGGGATTGAACCCGACATTCGCGTCGACTGGTCGCCGGAACAAGCAGAATCCGGTGCCGACGCTCAGATCGATCAAGCAATCAACGTCGTTTCTCGGATCTGAGTATGGTCCAAGAACGCGAGAGATCTCTTGCTCTCTGCCGGCAAGACTGTTGCAGATCATTCATTGTCTGTGCCTACTGGTAAGGCCCCTACCACCGGGAGCTCTCCAGGTGTGCCCGAGGCCGGCTGTTTTTGAGGAAAGCGTTTGAGATCAGGGGTCGTACCATCCCACCAAATGAAGTGATCCGACGAATGGTTAGCGTAGGGCCGCTTTAAGACGAACGGGTAATACCTCCATACCTCTCTGTTGCTATTCCGCACCTGTAGCGTGTAATTGCCGGGGGTTGCCCGAAGTGTTGGTCAAACACAATCGTCCGTGACCCCCTCGGAAGCTCGGAAGCCTTGTCGCCGTGCTTGAAAACATGGAGTCGCCCGGTAGGAATTCGAGATCGGGGCTTGAGGTCCGACATCGCCAGGCCCGCTTGTTGACATGCGCTTTTCAAGGTCAATCTCTACCGATCGAGGCTGATCCATCTGTTGTGTACCGTCAACCATCCAGCGCACACAGCAATGGCAGCCAGCGAGGTTGTGAGGATGGCACGCCGGATCAGCTGCCGCCGTACCCGGTTCTTGCGGAACGCTGTTCGCGATTTCAGAAACCGCGCGTAGCAAAGTGAACAGTGCATGACTTGATACCAGTCGCTGTCCGGACTTACATCGTCGTCGGCAGTGATCTGGTCATGGTTTCTGGCAAATCCTTCGATGTGGGCCTGTCCATAGACGAAAAGCCAGCAGGGAACGCCGACGTGACTTCAATGCCACGCCTCGGTGGTCTGCACCACACCCAACCCCATGTCTTATCATCAGGGTTATCATGGATGAACGCCGAGAAGTTGGGACAGAACTCGGTATGGACCTGAAACCGTGATTGCCGCTAATGTGGGATTGTGCGCGCTGCCCGCGAGCGAACGCGCGAATCCCACGGAACATATAATTGCAACCCGTGAAGCGCCCATCAAGAAGACGTGAAGCGCTGCAAACCGTAGCGGAACGATCGAGAGGGCTAGCCGAATACGAGCGGCAGTTCGTAACTGCCGATCGTCTTGCCAGTATGATTCAGAACTACGTCGAGTGCCGCGCATTCTCGTATTGGATGAGATTGGTCGTAGAGGTTGAGGGGTGTGTTACGGAATTAATGAGGAGCGCCATCGAAAAGCGGTGCCCGGGGTTCTTTTCCTATGCGGACGCGTATCGTCGGGAGCATCCTCAGGAACGGGAGTTCCTATGGATGCGCCTCATCACATGGTTTGATGAGAATGTCTTTGCGTTTGCAAAGGAAGAGGGATGGGCGCATGCGCTTGGCTACTACGCCGCCCGGGATCCTAAGATGGATCAGATCCGTGCGTGGTGGCGTGAGTGCGATGGTTGCTGGCGGGTTGCGCGACCGAGCGTTTTTCCGACTTTTGAGGAGTGGTGTCTCGCCGCTTCCGCGCACAGCCGGAGCGTTCCTCCACCGACACGTCCGAGTTCGTAGCGAGCCCCAAAATCCAGGCTCGCGCGGACTCCGCCAGAGTATCCCAAGCAATCTCGTCCCGGTGTTTGCTGAAGAAGGAAACCAATGAACGTTCCGGGATGCGCCCGTCCTCTCCTTTTTTGATCAACCCTTGTGCAATCCATTGCTTCAGCTTCGAGTGGCGAATTCGCAGCGCCGTCACGGTGTACCCTTCCCCGCACTTGCCGCCTAGTCCCAAGTACTCGAGTTTTCGCCACACAGCCTTTTCCGTACGCCCAAGCTCGCTGGCAATGAATCGTACGCTACTGTGTTGAATGTAGTGCGTCAAAAAGGCCAAATCTGTATCTCTCCAGGGCGTGCGCTCTGTTTTGCGCTCGGATAGTCCCAATTTGCGCGCCTTCCGCAAGATCGCATCGCGAGGCCAACCAAGGCCATCCTCAAGCGCCGAGACGGCCGCATCGAGGCCCGACCGCTCGAATATTTCCTGCATTTCTTTTTCAAGTTGCGGTGTCCAGCCAAATGGCACCCCTTTTTGTCCATGTTTCCCGCGTAATCGGCGTAAATACCGAATTCGGGCCCGGATCACCTCTACCCTTAAAGTGGGGTCGAGTTTCAAGACTGCATCTATTGCGCACCGTTCACCGCGCTTTCCGTTCTTTATTCCCGCCGTTAAGATCTGCTGCAGCGACCCCCGAACGCCCTTTTCAGGTGGCAATTCTTTCGACCAGAAGTCATCCTGGAGCCACTCTGGAAGTCCGTTAATCGCCAGCTGTTCCATACGCTCCACAATCTGATTGGCGTGCAACTTCGGCCAGATGGTTTGAATTCGCATCACCGCCGTTTGGCGTACGCTCCCATTGCTCAGTACTGCGCCGTTGAGTGAGCGATCGGCTTCCAATCGCCAGAACTCAACGCTCTGAATATCCGAAGCCGCTACCAGACTCCTGATTGTGTTTTCGCGTAGTCGCGGATGCAACAGTTTCATCCATCTCCCGGCAAGCTGTATCTCGAAATCCGCTCCGGCGATCCCTTCTGAAATGACCGCATCGAGTGCGGCTGCCCATTGCCGCTCCTTCTCGGAAGAATCTTCTTTCATTACGCTGGCGACCGTCCGCATCGCTGTCTCCCGTTTCAAAACAGTTACCAAATAGTGCGTTGATTTCGCATTCACTTGGCTTTGTTCTTTTTGCAGTATGACGAATCAATCCTGGATCGGAATCTTCATGCCTACCCAGAAACCATGACGAAGCGCTTGCGTTCGCGAATGACCGTAGTGCCGTCTTCCACTTCCCCTCGATTGCGTTCTGACTCCGAGCAGCCTGTCGACAACTTTTGGCTTCAGCGAGGGATGTAAGGCCTGAGCTATCTGTCCAACCGCGGCTCGATCATAATCGGGGCTGGCCAGTCGGGTCACGATGATCGGATCAACGACTGAAATCCAACGACACTCTTGCTCAATTCTTTCAATTCTCTCCGAATCTCCTTTGTTTTGATCAGCCTGGACAGGTTCCATTTGATTTACCTCCTTTCGCGAACGCTCTAACACATCGCACCAGCGCTTCCAACGAATTTATTCTTTTGACGCCTTTTTGCAGTACAATAGCTCCAATCAGGCGGTTCCTCCCCCAATGCCCGCAGCACTCAAAGGCAGACACGCTTTTCCACGGAAAAATCTTACAGAGTTTGGCAGAGGCAGCCGCCGGAGGCGTATTAGACGTTAAGTTTTCGACGTTGAGGCTGCTTACATGGAACGGGCGCCAAAATTCCACCTCGTGGATCGATCCGGCCGGCCGCTCGACGAACGGTTCGGAACCGTAGTGCGGCAATTAGAGCGAGAGTTCTTTGAACGCTTTCGCCAAGTGCGTGATCCCGCCGTGATCGCCAATTGCGTCGAGGAGGCGGCACTCCGGATACATATCCACGAGAACAGACGAGGCCGAGTGGAAAACTTACGTCCTTTTTTCCTGCGCGTTTATTCGAACGTCGTGAAATCTTTGCTAAGAGGACCGTATTACACAAAGCACGAGGCCAACGTTCCAGATCGGGAACTCGAAGAGCGCGGTCAACCTTCGCGTACCGGGACAGCTGAACAAACCGAACGCTGGATTATAGCGAGAGAGGCTATAGAGCGGCTCGATGAGCGCAAACAGCAACTCTTGAGTCTCAACGCGCTCGGATATACGGCGAAGGAGATTGCACTTAAGCTCCACACTACCGAGAACAACGTTTATACGATGCTTCACAGAGCCAGAGAAGAAGCGAAACAAATTTTGGACACTCACCCCCCAGAACGTATGAATAAGGCATAATGGCGTTGATTCAATGGCACATCAGGAGCCGGATGCCTTCGAGCAGTTGTTACTCAATGCGTACCCCAATCCCGAACGGGTCGACTGCCCCGGCGACACGGTCACGAGGCGATTAGCCCATAGAGGGCTGC
>JAOAPQ010000076.1 GCA_025462965.1 Bryobacterales bacterium | reverse complement strand
CTACACCGCGGGGTTTACTGAGGGCACTACAGGTGGACCGAGCGGCGCGATATCATTTGATATCGGAAGACTTTCCAGCTTGTTTGTCGCGGCTGTCGCGCAAGGCTGAACCGGATTCCTCTACGCTGGGCGACAAGGCGGGAGCCAAACTTTATTTTCCTGGCTCAGCTAGTTGAATTGCGTGAAGCTGAAGGTAGTTTCGCTCGGCCAGGCTGTTGGTCCCGAGTGCCGCCCGGCGATAGGACGCCACGGCACCTTCACGGTCACCTAAGCGTTCCAGGAGATGGGCACGTGTGGCTTCGACACGATAGTGACCCTTAAACCCTGGATCATTCGCCAGCATATCGATAAGCGCGAGTCCAGATTCAGGGCCCTTCACCATCGCAAGTGCGACGGCTCGGTTCAGCAGGACCATCGGGCTATCGTCCATCCGGCTCAAGAGTTCATATAGCCGGAGGATCTGGGGCCAGTCTGTCGTATCCGTGCTCGCTGCTTCATCGTGGAGCGCGGCGATTGCAGCTTGGATCTGATAAGGGCCAACCGCGCCGCGTGAAAATGCTCGCTGGAGTATTTGCGTTCCCTCGTCGATCGCCCGGCTATCCCACTTGGAGCGGTCTTGAACATCAAGCGGTATGAGCTCGCCGCCAACGCCGGAACGTGCTTCCCTACGGGCGTCCGTAAGGACCATCAAGGCAAGAAGCCCCTCTACCTCCGGCATGCCTTGGCAGACGGTGTCGAGTAAACGCGTCACGCGAATGGCTTCGCTCGAAAGATCAACTCGGTAGAGGGCGTCGCCGCTGCTCGCCGTGTAGCCCTCGTTGAAGATGAGGTACAAAATTCGAAGTACGGACGAGAGCCTGGCGGCGCGTTCCTGGACGGTTGGCTCCTCAAAGGAAATTCCGTAATTCTTGATGGACTGTTTGGCGCGGCTAAGCCGCTGAGCGATAGTGGCTTCGGGTACCAGAAAGGCCCGGCCGATTTCGGCAGTGGTCAGGCCACCGATGGCACGTAGTGTTAGCGCAATCTGGGAACTGGGAGTCAGGGCGGGATGGCAGCACATGAAATACAAGTCGAGCGTTTCGTCATGTTCATTTACCCCGCCGGCATCGGCTGCCATTGCAATCTGCTCATCAGGAGGAATGAGGCTCACGACCAACTGTTCACGCAGTCTTCTAGCCGCTTGAGCCCGGATTTGGTCAGTCAAACGCCGCGTCGCCACGCGAATCAGCCAAGCCAGAGGGTTCTCCGGCTGGCCGTCGCGCGGCCATTGGAGCGCTGCCGCGAGGAGTGCTTCCTGTACCGCATCCTCACATTCGGAGAAGTCGCGATACCGTCGCACGAGGACACCAAGTACTTGCGGTGTCAGTTCGCGCAGCAGTTGCTGGACACTGGGGTTAAGTTCTGGGATCATGCATCCTTCGTTTTGGAGTCTCGAAGCGTTAGCCGATCTTCTCCGCTAGCTCGATGATGATTCCTTCGGGGCCGCGGACGTAGCGGAGCCGGTAGCTGTCCTCGTAGCGTTCCAACTCGCCGACGAGTTCCGTCCCACGGGCGCGGAGGCCGGCAACTACGGCGTCAATATCCTGGACCGCGAATGCGAGGTGGCGAAGACCCGGCGTATTGGCCGGCGCGTCCCGGTTGTCGCCCTGGTTTGAGGGATAGTGGAACTTCGTCAGCTCAAGGCGTCCATTGCCGTCCGGAGTTTGCATCATCGCAATGTCCGCCCGTACGCCCTCGAGCCCCACGATTCGGTCCACCCAGCGGCCGTCGACGTGCCCCTCGCCCCGCAGCACGAGTCCGAGCTCGACGAAAAACTCCGTTGCGGCTGCGAGGTCGGCAACCACGATGCCGACGTGCTCCATCCGTTGGATGCTCATTTGGTCGATGCTACCAATTCCGTGATCATGCATTGACTCGTCTTAGTTGGTTGGTGGCGGGCCGCTCATGACCTGCCGCACTTCGATCCCCATGTTAAGCGGCTTCCCGTCGGGACCAGGCGCCGCCGAGGCCTCCGCCGCAATCGCGTAGGCACGCTCCGGCGTTTCCACATCGACAATCCAGTAGCCCGCCAGAAACTCCTTGGTCTCCGGGAATACGCCATCGGTAATGGGCTCGCCCTTGGCTCCGGCGCGGACCAATTTGCCTTGGTCCGGGTCCGACAGCCCTTGGACGCTGACGAATTCACCGGCGGCCAAGAGGCGCTTGTTTAGGCTCTGCATAAAGGCGATATGGTCCTGGAAGGCCTGCTTCGACAAATCCGAGATCTGGTAGCGGCCCCCAGGCGCGTGCATCATCAGCATGTACTTCATGGTGTCTCTCCTTGTTCGAATCGGCCCTAATTGAGCCTTCAACCCTTAGTCGGAGCTGCTTGTGCGGGCTCTACATGCTACTTAAAGTTTTTTTGCGGAGGCACAGGCAGAAGCTCATGTATCTGATTTTATTAGCTTTCGAGGTGGGATGAGTGCGCAGGTAACGATTAACGGCGCAGGGTTTACTAATCGTGGGCGACGCGAGCGTTCGGTCCGGCGAGCGTAGCCGGTCTCTGACCGACAGTGTTAAGTCCACATATCGGAAGGTGTTTTCTTCATGCTTGCCGGGCCCCACCTGCCCTTTCGCGACACTCGACTGTCAACCGAGCAACCGCTTCGCGCCATCGGCTGAGCACAGCTTCCGCGGAACTCTTCATCCAGGTGCCTTGGCACGCCCAAGTGTATTAAGGCGTTCACATCAAAATTTTCTGGACCGCGTGAAGAACACCGCCGATCCCAATCCTGGGCTAACCAAACAAGGTCCTGGCACATGTTGTGGTCCATGAAATCACGCCCGTTTTCCAAGGCGTCAAGCGTCACTCTCACGAGGGCGTCATGAAAGCGCAATGGACGGATGGAAACTCCTGCGGATGGCGCGGAAGCCACTCCCGTTTTATCCGTAGGATGTACAGTTGATCCCCCTGGGTGTCGGCGAACGATGGATGACGCCCAGAGCGCTGTTGCCAAAAGCTCCCATAGAGAAGCGGCTCGCGGCTGTAATATTGTGAGACAGACATCAAGCAACCCCCGCCATGGATCTCGAACGCTGGCGACACCTCGAGCGGCTCTACCATGCGGCGCTGGAGCGCCCTGGGGAAGAGCGCGGGAAATTTCTATCCGAAGCATGTGAGGGCGATGCCGAACTTCGCATTGAGCTCGAATCGCTGCTTGCGCAAGATCTCGCAGTGACCAGCCCACTTGACGGTCCCGCATGGGACGGCGCGGCGAGCATGTTGCAGGGCAGAAACCTCGCGCGTCTGAAACCAGGAGCCCAGCTCGGTCCATATCGAATCGAGAGGCGAATCGGCGCGGGCGGGATGGGCGAAGTCTATCGAGCGCTAGACACGCGCCTGGGCCGGGACGTGGCCCTGAAAGTTTTGCCTGCTGAAGTGGCCGATGACCGCGCGCGCCGCGAGCGCGTCGAATTTGAAGCCCATACTGTGGCTGCCCTCAACCATCCCAACATTGCTGCGGTATTCGATGTGGGCGATGAGAACGGGGTCTCGTACATGGTGACCGAGCTCGTGGAGGGAGAGTCGCTGCGCGACGCAAGATTCCCGCTGCGCAAGACGCTCGACGTCGCCGTGCAGATCACCGAGGGACTTGCCGCTGCCCATGCTGCCGGTGTCACGCACCGCGACCTCAAGCCGGACAATATTTTGCTCACCCGCA
This sequence comes from Bryobacterales bacterium, assembly GCA_025462965.1. Classification (GTDB taxonomy): domain Bacteria; phylum Acidobacteriota; class Terriglobia; order Bryobacterales; family Bryobacteraceae; genus JALYXI01. Next base: position 2,218 of record JAOAPQ010000076.1, on the reverse strand, counting down.
ACGGCCGTGTGAAGATCGTTGATTTCGGTTTGGCGAAGATCACCAACCATGGTGCCACCGCGGCCGGCACGCAGTTCCTCACCGTGCGGACGGAGCCCGGGACGGTGATGGGCACCGTCGGATATATGTCACCCGAGCAGGTGCGCGGCGAGGCGGCCGATCACCGCTCGGATATCTTCAGTTTCGGCGTCATCCTGCATGAACTGCTGAGCGGCAAACGCTCGTTCCAAACCAGCACGGCAGCGGAAACGATGGCGGCAATCCTGAACCAGGATCCGCCGGAGTTACCGCAGAGCGTGCCGCAAGCAGTGCGACACATTGTGATCCACTGCTTGGAGAAGGACCCCGCGAATCGCTTTCAATCGGCAAAGGACCTCTCATTCGCATTGACCCATGCCTGCAATCAACCGGACAGACCTCCTCGCTTGGTTAAGCGCTTTCGGTGGCGAGGGCTGCAAATCGTGATGGCCCTGTTTCTCACTTCTTTAGGTATCGCGATTGGAACCCTGTTTTGGCGGCCAAGCCCATCAGCCTGGAGCGGTGGGCGAATGCGGGAACCGGAAACTGCCCTGAGCCCACGGATCTCGCCCGACGGCCATACCATCGCCTTCCGGGTACTTGCCGGAGAGCTCACCCAAGTTGCGCTCATGAAGCCGGAATCCTTTGACTGGGTTATTCTCACGCACAAGCGCGGCCTGGGTCCTGTCATTGAGTTGAGTTGGTCGCCTGACGGAAGCCGCATTTATTACGACCGCTTTAGTGATTTCCCGCAAGGAATCTTCAGCGTTCCTGTACTGGGTGGTGATGAAAAGCTGGTTCTCGAGAACGCGATGTGGCCGGAGCCGCTGCCCGATGGTAGCCTCCTGGTAGTCCGCTTGAATACCGGAGGGAAGTATCACTTGTTCCGATTTTGGCCGGAGACCGGCCAATTGCAATCTCTCCCACTGGAGATGTCCGAGTTCTGGCCTGCGGTCCGAGTCTTTCCTGATAGCTGGAATGCCGTCGCCGCCGGGACTCTGACCGAGCCGGGGGCACCAACCGGCAAGCACCTCTACATCATCGAGCTGCGGTCAGGCCGTGTGCGCCGCCTCCCAACAGGTTTAACAGACGAATCGACTCTGGGCCCTCTAGCTGTGACGCGTGACGGCAAGTCTGTCTTGACCGCCTGTGCTTCCGGCGATCTACGGCGGATTGTTTCCCTGTCCGCGAACGGCAGGACGCCGGCACGTTTCCTCTTCACTCTGACCAGCCCGGTGTTTGCTCTAGACGCCGGAGTGGACGGGAGCGTCTACGTTGATCAGGACGACGAGCCCGTGGAACTGGTGCGGTTTGCACCGGCAGGAGGAAATGTACAGAAGATTGTTGCGACCCAACAGTACATTCCATGGAACGTTGTGCTCCCGGATGGACGAGTTGTGTTCGAGCAGGTGACAGCCGCCCGGTCTCGGTTGGTGGTTCTCGAGAGTGGAAAATCCCCTGCTCCTCTACTAAATACGAGCGAGGAAACTTACGGGCCGATCACGTCCGCTGGTGCGAATGAGATCGCATTTCTGATCGGCCGTGGACGGCGCCAGGCCATCGCGATGGCTGCGATCTCCAATGGCCGGATCATCCGCAGGATCCCATTTGACAAGGGAGAGATCGGTTCACTGGCATCCTCGCCTGACGGTCGGACGCTTTATTGCGGCGCGGATGGCACCATTTGGTCTGTTTCTACAACCAGTGGGGAGCTTCGCACAATCCGCGCGGGCAGCGGTGTGGCGGTTGATCCTCAAGGTCGGTACCTCCTTGTGCAGTTGATTGAAACGCCAAAGAGCCGGCTGATCCGAGTGCCCTTGAACAGAGGCTCGGAGCAGGAGATTCAGCTGACTGGACCTTTCCATCTGACGCCTTACCCGATCGCCTCCGGCGCGATTAGCACGGACGGCCGCCTGCTCGCGCCGCTGGCGTCGCCGGATTCCTTGTTCTTTCCACCTGGGATAATCGATCTCGCTACCGGGCGGATGACGCGAATTCCAGTCGATCGCCCGGGCGACTACCGGATCATGGCGTGGGGACCCGATGGACAGGTGATTGCAGGTTCCGCCGCTTTGCACGCGACGATCTGGAAATTCCAGCCAGACCTGCAAGCGAAGAATCAGCGGTAGCTACCTCAGTAAGGGTTTCTGCACCTGCGGTGATGAATCGGTCGCACGAGCACTACGAATTGTGCGCACAC